>CAMVDB010000008.1 GCA_947166135.1 uncultured Clostridia bacterium
GAGATATCTCTGGAGATAAGTAACGTCGGGAATATCCAGACCGTCCTTACCGTCAACGTCAGCAGCCAGTACGCCATCCTCGGTCAGCTGAGAAATCTCAGCGATATGACGCTGCATCAGGGTAGCGTCAAGAACGTTAACGTCACCGTCGAGGTCAGCATCGCCGCGGAGGAGCTTCTTTCCGGTGGGCTGAGTAGCAGGCTGGGTAGCGGGCTGAGTTGCGGGCTGTGTGGGAGGATTGGGATCGTCGCCGCCGCCCAGAGAGGTATCGGCAGCAGTCAGGGTAGCAGCCGGATACTCACCGTAGTCCTCGAAGCGGAGATCGGTACCGATCATCGCGCCCTCGAGCTTGTAGCCGCCGCGCTCACGGTTGGCAGCAACCTTAGCGTCGCCGTAGTAGATAACGGTCTCGGGCAGGGTTCTGCCGCAGCACTGGTTACACTCGGCAACCGTATGACCGAGGTGGAGGGTCGTGGGACCTTCGCTGAACTTGATGTAGTTCGCGTTCGAAGGAACATCAGCCTTATAGAGATTGCCGGAGACGAGGGTCATCTTGCATTCCTTGAAGCCGTAGCCGCTGATGCAGGTACCGGCAGCTTCGCTGGTCTTAGCAACCAGATAAGGAGTTGCCCAAGCGGTTGCGGAGTTGTCGAAGTATACGACCTTTGCCTCGTTAGCATTCTTCTTCTTGATGTTATAGGTGCGCTCAACGGTCTTGGTGCCGTTGGTAGCGGTCACAGTGATGTCAACGCTCTTACCGGCAGGAATAGAGCTGTTCAGGGTGAAGGTCTTGCCGGTAGCGGGGATCTCTACGGGAGCCAGGTTGTTAACCTTAACGGTACCGGAGGTCGCGTACTTGAGGTCGACCTTGATGGAAGCGGTAGCAGCAGTGTAGCGAGCCAGCGCCTCGGGAGTCATCTCAGTGCCGTCGAGGGACAGAGTGATCTCGGGAGCAGAATTCGAAGCGGTAGTGTTGTAGACAACCGCAACGCCGGTAGCACCGACAGTACCGGTGATCTTGCCGCCGGATACCTGGAAGGTAGTACCGGAAACCTGATCGGTATAGGAGCCTGCGGTCATGGAGCAAGCCTGATTGATCTGAGTAGAAGAACCGTTCAGGTTCACGATAACCATACCGGTGGTGCCGCGCTGTACGAACAGGTTAGCGCCGGAAGCGGTGGTGGTCTCGTTCTGACCTACGAAAGCGTTCTTGAACTTGTTGACAGCAACAACGGTGGGATCCTTCCACAGATCAAGAGAACCGGGAGCGCCCATCAGCTCATCATACTTGATGAAGCCTGCGCCGTCGAGAGCCTCGTGCTTAGGACGGACAAAGAACAGAGCGGGAGCCTCGGCACGGGAGCCTACGACTGCCCAGCCCAGGATCTGCTGCTTATGAGTCAGACCGACGGACTTGTTGTCGCAGAAGGTATCGTGAGACTCGACCCACAGAACGTTCTTAGCCTTAGCGGCTTTGCCTTCATAGCCATAGTTGACCAGGTTGGAGGCGTTCTTGGAGCCTAAAGCGTCGCGGACGGTATTACCGAAGGAATAATCGGTGACGCTCATGTACTGGGTATAAGCGCTGATATCAAACTTACCTGCGGAAGCAAGAACCTCGCCGTAAATAAATGCGTCGGAATTCTTTGCCTTGATCGCGCTGGTGACGGTAGGCCAATAATCGGAAGCGTTGGAACCGTCGCTGGGAGTCTCGATGTGCTTGGCAGCGTCGAAACGGAAGCCGTCAACACCGTTGTCAGCCAGCGGGTTGAGCAGGTTATTGATAACATAGTTCTGATAACCCTTGACGCTGGTATCGATATCGGGGAGCTGACCGCCGAGGTCCTTCGCGACCTGATCGGCACGGCTGTTATCGCTGGAGGTGGTGTTAGAGGTCAGCGAATGACGAGCATAACCGCCGGAAGAAACAGTCGTTCTCAGAGGCTGGGCTACCAAATTCATCTCCGCTCTGGAAGTACAGTTCTGGACATGGTTGGTAACAACGTCGGCTACGACCTTGATACCGTACTTGTGCAGCTCGGTGGTAGCTGCCTTCAGCTCTGCGGCAGTACCGAGAGCATTACCGATAGTCATATCGGTGGGCTGGTAGAAAGACCACCAGTCAGTGGCATACGAGCCTGCGTTACCGGCAGCTTTGGATGCCTGGATCGGAGATATCTGGACGGAAGTGTAACCGGCCTTAGCAATCTCGGGAGCGTACTTCACGAGATCACGCATGCGCCAGTTAAACGCGTGCAGGATATTACCGCTCTGGATGTTGGGAGCAAGAGCATAGTCCGATGCGCCGGCCGACGTCTCAGCGGTATCTGCGGGAGCAGCCATACCGGGGATGACGCAGATGGTCAGCATCATAGCGATAACCATGATCAAGCTAACTACTTTTTTCATTTGCATCTTTAAAACCTCCTAATTAAACAAATGACTATTTGTTTTTGCCTTTATTTATCAGCTCGGACGCCTTCTCCAATATCGGATTATCCTTCAGGCTCTTCTTTTTCTTAGGAGCCTTCACGGGTTCCTCCGGTGCGGGAGCAATATCGTCCGCTGAAATTTCCTTTTTACGAAGTCTGCGCTCAGCGCCTTCTTCAACCAGCGTATAGATCGCGGCAAAGATCGGAACACCCAGCAGCATACCCGGTACGCCGAAGAGTCCGCCTCCGACGATGACCGAGATCATGATCCAGAAGCCCGAGATACCGACCGTCTCGCCGAGGATCTTAGGTCCGAGGATGTTACCGTCGAACTGCTGCAGGATAATAAGGAATACGATGAAGCCCAGAGCCTCCATCGGGTTGATGATCAGAAGCAGGAACGCAGCGGGGATCGCGCCGATAACAGGTCCGAAGAACGGGATCAGGTTGAATACGCCGATGATAACACTGATCAACAGCGGATAATGGAAGCGGAAGATCGTCAGACCGATGAAGCACATCACGCCGATGATCGATGAATCGATGATCTTTCCGACGATAAATTTACCGCATTTATTATTGAATACATCCGCGATCTTGAAGAAGCGCTTATGGAACTTTTCGGGCGTATAGGCGACGATCGCGATCTTGAACTGGCGGATCAGCTTCTCCTTACCCGCCAAGAGGTAAATGGAGATAACGATACCCAAGCCCCAGTTATACAGACCGTTACCGATGCCCAAGATCGTCGAAAATGCAGACGGGATGTAATTAGTAGCGATATTCTTGATAAATTCAGTCGTATCGTTACCGGTGATCAGCGCGATCAGATTACTGTAGGTCGCAAACTCGTAGATATTATATCCGGTCCAGTGATTGATGAAATCCGCAGCGCTGTCGGAGGCGGATTTAACCGCCTGTTCATACATCGGGATGTTATCGATCAAGGTCGTCACACTGGACGAAAGCTCAGGGATCAGGGTGCTGATCAAAAAGGTTATTATACCAAATACTATAACATAAGATAAGATCAAAGACAAGGGGCTCCGGAGTTTTTTTAGCCAGGCATGCTTATTTCCCATCTTCTTGAACGCATGATCCTTGAAGGCTTTGTAGGGGTAATTCAGCAGATACGCAATCACCAAGCCATACATAATCGGCGCCAAAACGGAGAAGATAAATTTCAATACCTTTCCCACGTCGTTGATGTGGATGAAAAAGAAAATTATCGCAACAGTATAAAGTATCACTAACATTATATGCTTTAATTTTACATTTTTCAATATATCACCTCAAATTTATCCAAAAAAACATGTATTTTTGTGAGATTTGCAACGCAACAGCACTTACAGATCAGAACAAACTCATCTGGGCGGATTCGGGCAGATCGCCGAAAGCACCGCATTCCTTGAGCGTTTCAATGACCGCCTTCGTGACCTTGGAGCGAGTCACAACATCATCGATACACAGATACTCGCCCTTCTTGGAGGCTTCTGCAAGCGCCATGGCAGCGTTCTCGCCGACGCCGGCAAGCGAACAGAACGGCAGACGGATCTTTCCGTCTTCGATAGCGAACTTCTTCGCCTCACTCTTATAGATGTCGACCGGCAATACCTCGATACCGCGGGCGAGCATCTCGTTCATGATCTGAAGCATCGGAACTTCGGCTTTTTCCTTGGCAGAGGCTTCAAAGCCCTTTTCCTCGATGCTCTTGATCTTGCTTCGCACGGCATCTCTGCCTTTAAGAAGCGTAGCACCGTCGAAGTTGTCGTTACGGACGGTGAAATATGCCGCATAGAACGCCAACGGCTTATGTACCTTATACCAGCCGAGTCGCAGTGCGGAGATCATGTAAGCCGCCGCGTGAGCCTTCGGGAACATATACTTGATCTTCATACAGGAGTCGATATACCACTGGGGCACGTTATGCTCCTTCATGGCGTTCAGATGTTCTTCCGTGAGCAGCTTGGTCGCCTTGCCCTTACGGACGATCTCCATGATCTTAAAAGCCATGGACGGATCGAGCCCCTTATGCATCAGATAAGTCATGATCGAGTCACGCGTACCGATAACCTCGGAAATCGTACAGGTGCCGTCCTTGATCAGATCTGCGGCGTTGCCGATCCATACGTCGGTACCGTGCGACAGACCTGAAATCTGTAATAAGTCGGTGAAGGTCTTGGGCTTGGATTCGACAAGCATCTGGCGAACAAAGCTCGTACCGAGCTCCGGAAGCGCAAAGGTACCGGTCTCGCTGTCGATATCCTCCGGAGTAACGCCTAATGCCGCCGGAGAGGTAAAGAGGGACATAACATCGGGATCGCTCATAGAGACGTCCATGACCGGGATTCCCGTGTTTTCCTCCAGATAATGGTAAATGGTAGGAACATCATGACCGAGCTCGTCAAGCTTGGTGATGGTGTCGTGGATAGAATGGAAGTCGAAGTGAGTCGTGATATTATCCGAATCACTTTTATCCGCGGGATGCTGAACGGGACAGAAGTCATAGACCTCCATACCGCGCGGCACAACGACCATGCCACCCGGATGCTGACCCGTAGTACGCTTTACGCCGGTACAGCCGGCAGCGAGTCGATTCATTTCCGCCTTGCGGAAGGTTCGGTTATGCTCCTCGCAGAACTTCTTGACGTAACCGTACGCGGTCTTTTCGGCGACGGTCGAGATCGTACCCGCTTTGAAAACGTTCTCTCGACCGAAAAGCTCCTCCGTATAGCGGTGGGATGCGCTCTGCTGTTCACCCGAGAAGTTCAGGTCGATATCGGGGACCTTGTCGCCCTTGAAGCCAAGAAAGGTCTCAAAGGGGATCTCGTGTCCGTCGCGTTCCATCGGAGTCCCGCAGTCGGGACAATCCTTCGGCGGCATATCGAAGCCTGAGCCGTACTCGCCGTGCTCGAAGAAAATACTCTTCTTACACTTAGGACACAGGTAATGCGGACACAAGGGGTTGACCTCAGAGATACCTGACATCGTAGCGACAAAGGACGAGCCGACGGATCCTCGAGAGCCGACCAGATAGCCGTGTGCTTCACTGTCGGCGACCAGCTTTTGTGCAGTCATATAAAGCACGGAGAAGCCGTATTTCGTGATAGAGTTAAGCTCTTTGTCCAATCTCGCCTTGACGATCTCGGGCAGCGGATCGCCGTATTTATCCTTTGCACGCTGCCAGGTGATGGAGGTCAGCTGTTCCTCTGCGCCCTCGATAAAGGGCGGGAAATTGCCCTCCGGGATCGGACGTACATACTCGCACATATCGGCGATCAGGTTAGTATTGTCGATAACGACCTCCTCTGCCCTGTCGCCCAGATAGGCGAATTCTTCAAGCATCTCGGCAGTCGTGCGGAAATACAGCGGTGCCTGTTCCTCGGCGTCGTCAAAGCCCTGAGCCGCCAATAGGATCATGCGATAATCCGCGTCGTGGGGATCCATAAAGTGGACGTCGCAGGTCGCGACAGTGGGCTTTCCGAGCTTATCGCCGATCTCAATGATACGGCGGTTGATACTCTGCAGATGCTCTTCATCCCTGAACGCACCTTCACGTAGTAAGAAGCGGTTATTGCCCGAGGGCTGGATCTCTAAATAATCATAGAAGGAGGCGATACGCTCGATCTCCTCTTCACTGCTGTTGTGAAGGATCGCGCGGTAAAGCTCGCCTGCTTCGCACGCCGAGCCGATAATCAGTCCTTCGCGGTGCTTCATCAGCTCCGACTTCGGGATTCTCGGACGACGGTGGAAGTAATTCAGATGGGAGAAGGAGATCAGCTTATACAGATTCTTCAAACCCGCCTGATTCTTTACCAGAATGATCTGGTGGTAGGTCGGCAGCTTGCGAAAATCACCGCCGACGATCTTCCTGCGCATATCGTTCAGATCATGAACGTCGTAGTTCTTCTGCAGGAGTCGGATCATATTCAAAAAGATATTTGTCAACATCTCGGCATCATCTACCGCACGATGGTGATTGAACTTACCGAGACGGAAATGTTTTGCTAAAGTATCCAGCTTGACATTGTTGATATCAGGCAGGATATTACGCGCCATGGCAACGGTATCGACGGAAGTAAAGTTGTACGTCATACCGAAATCCTGACACGCCTTGCGGATAAAGCCCGTATCAAAGGGTGCGTTATGTGCGACCAATACCGCGCCCTCGCAGAACTCGAGAAAACGGCTGACCGCCTCCCGCTGAGAGGGAGCGTCCTTGACCATACTATCGGTGATACCGGTCAGCTGGACGACCTTCGCGGGGATCGGGCGTTCGGGATTCGCAAAGGTCGAGAAGGTATCGACGATGTTGCCGTTTTTGATCTTTACGGCGCCGATCTCAGTGATCTTGTCATTTGTAGCGTACAGACCGGTCGTTTCAAGGTCAAAGCAGACAAAGGTGCCGTCAAGCGGTTCGTTACCGTCTCCGTCAACAGGAGTACAAAGATCGTCGATGAAATACGCCTCGGTACCGTAGATGACCTTGATCTCCTTACCGTTGCGCTCCAGACCCTCAGCCGCGTTCATCGCGTCGGGGAACGCCTGCGCGACGCCGTGATCGGTGATAGCGATCGCCTTATGACCGAAGTCAGCGGCTCGCTTAACGAGTTTGCCTGCCACAGTGATAGCGTCCATCTGGCTCATGTTGGTATGTAAATGGAGCTCGACGCGCTTTCTAGGCGCATTATCGACGACCGCTACCTTCTTGACAGTCGAGATCGACTTGGCGCTGATGATCGTATCACCCGCGAACTTATCAAATTCAACGTCGCCGGATACGATAATGGTAGAGCCCTTGCCGATATCTTCGAGCACCGAACAATTCTGGATCGAATCGAATACCTTAACGGTAACGGAGCCTGTATAATCGGTAATATCGAAATTGATGATATTTTTGTCGCCGGAACGAGTGACCTTCGTCTCGGACGCAAATACATCGCCCCAAACCGTCGCGCGGCCGGTATCGTAAGCAATCTTCTCAATCGGGATCATCTTTCCCTTGGTCATCCTTCCGTAAAGCGGCTTTACGGTCTCGGGGATGATCTGAGGATAGAGGTACTTTCCCTTTCGCACCTCGACCTGTGTAATGTTTCTGTCATTCTCAGCCTTCGCAGAGGTACGCTCTTCACCCTCGAACAGCTGGGTCAGCTCCTCGAGCTTCTCACGCGCGATCTTCTTCTGTGCGTTGTCAATACTCTCGGTGAACTGCTTATCGTCGACGCCAAGCTCCGTCACACCTGAGAAGGTGATCTCAAAGCTCAGTCCGAACTCACGAAAGATCAGATCGGCAAGCAATATGTCAAATTCCTTGGATTTCAACAACGCTAAGCCGCCGTGCGCCAGCACGACGTTCAGTCTGTCCTCACCCTCACGTTCGAGAACGGCGTCGTTCAATGTGCCGTTAAGACTCGGATTGCGCTCTTTTAAGGCAGCAATCAGTTCGCCAAAATAGTCAGTATCAAAGGCAGAGGACGGAAAATGCGGATGGATGATGACTTTATCTACGCCGATCTCAGCCTTTGCGATTTGTTTTTGCGCCTCAAAAATCGCCTTTCGGGTCAACAATATATCGGAATATATATCAATATTCAGTATTCGTCTGTCTTTATTTACACGGATTTGATTCACCGCTGCGTCAGCCATCGTGCTGTTAAGCGATACGAGATACGGTGAAAAAACCTCACCCAGTTTTATCATTCATACACCTTTAGTTAATATTCATGATGTCGATCATAGTATATAGATCGACTATCTGACAATGATTATAGTTTTTCAATCTCCTGCATCAGGCGATCGATCAGATCATTTTCGGGAACCTTGGCGATGATCTCGCCTTTCTTGAAGATCAAGCCCTCTCCGTCGCCGCCCGCAATACCGATGTCGGCTTCTCTCGCTTCACCCGGACCGTTCACCACACAACCCATCACGGCTACGGTGATATCCTTTGTGCAGTTTCTCAATCGTTGTTCGGCTTCATTTGCCAGAGAGATCAGGTCAATCTTGGTCCTGCCGCAGGTCGGACAGGAAACAAATTTGACGCCGCTGTCCCCCATTCCGAGTGATCTCAGAATATCCTTCGCGGCATAGACCTCCTCGACGGGGTTATCGGTCAATGAAACGCGGATGGTATCGCCGATGCCGTCTACAAGCAGCGCACCGATACCGACAGCAGACTTGATGATGCCCATACGACGGGTACCCGCCTCGGTCACGCCGAGGTGAAGCGGATAGTCACAGCGCTGCGCAGCGAGACGATACGCCTTGACCATCGTATTGACGTCCGACGACTTCATCGAGAGAACAATATCGTTAAAATCGAATTTTTCAAGCAGAGAAGCATGGTAGAGCGCGCTGTCACACAACGCCTCAGCAGTCGGATGACCGTATTTCGCCAAAATGTGCTTCTCCAGTGAACCGGAGTTGACACCGATGCGGATCGGGATATTCTTCGACTTGCACGCGTCGGCTACCGCCTTGACGCGGTTGTCATCACCGATATTTCCGGGATTGATGCGAATTTTATCGACGCCTGCCGAAATCGACTCCAGCGCCAGTTTATAGTTGAAGTGGATATCGGCGACGATCGGCACGCTGACAGCGTCCTTCAACGCCGCGATCAGCCTGACTGCCTCCATGTTCGGAACAGCCGCTCGGATGATCTCGCAGCCTGCCGCCTCGAGCTCCTTTGCCTGTGCAACAGAGCCTTCGATATCCTCGGCGGGTTTATTCAGCATCGACTGAACCGATACCTTTGCACCGCCGCCTATTTTTGTATTCAAAGCGGTTACATACCGTTTACTAGCCATATTACCCTCCGCTGATCAGCTTCCAGACGTCCTTTACCGCGATCACCGCCGAAAGACCCAACAGAAGGATCAAACCGACAGTATTGATAATCTGCTCCGCCTTACGGGGCACGGGCTTACGGAAGATCCACTCGATCAAAAGCATCAGGAATCGACCGCCGTCCAGTGCCGGGAAAGGAAGCATATTGACGATACCGAGGTTGACGGTAATAATCATCATGATATAGACGATGGAATTCACCGCTGCGCCGAAGCCGTCATTCTTCAACGATTCGCCCGCAACCTGCGTGATCGCAGAAGCGATACCGACAGGACCGGACATCTCGTTCAGGCTGAACTGACCCTTGATCAATCCGATCAGACTTCCCCAGACCATCCTAACGACCGAAACGGTATTTGCGAAGGTCTGTTGGATCACAGTACCGAAGTTCTTCTCCATCGGTTGGATGTAGAAGTCCACCTGCAGCTGCGGCGTATCGTCGTCGGCGCTTTTCTTGAGGGTCAGCAGATCAACGTTCTTGAGTTCGAGCTTCTCACCGTCGCGAATAACCTTCATATCGGTACGGAAACGACTGCGTGTATCTCGGATCTCGATCGTCGGGATCTTATCGGCTGTCTTTTTACCGAGTGTTTCGGCGAATCGATTATAATACTCGCTGAATATAGCGTAAGCCTCACCGTTCGACTGTGCGTCAGAAAGCTTTACCTGCGCTTCACCGAGGAGCTTGACAACAGCTTCGTTCTGCTCCTTGGTGGTATTCTCGTCGACCAGCTCGGTCGCTCGGACATACAGGTCAAAAGCACAGTCCTCTTTATAAATGCTCAGTTCACTGCCGTCGACCTCAGTAACAGGCAGCGTATACAGTGCGAAGGAGAAGTCGGTGGAAGTATTGACCGCGTAATCATTGATCTCGATGATCTTATCACCGCTCTTGAGTCCGGTTACCGCTGTAAAGGACGCGGCGGAAAACTCCGATACCGTCGTTGACGCAAAGCTGTCCTGCGGGAGCAGTGTAATCAGCATGAGCACCAGTCCGAACAGAATATTCATTACCGCACCGGCGATAATGACAATCATGCGCTTCCATATTTTCGCGTTATTAAAAGCACGGGGGTTCTCACTGTCTTCGTCCTCGCCCTCCATGGCGCAGAAACCGCCGATCGGGAACAATCTCAGCGAGTAGGTGGTCTCACCCTTGGTAAAGCTGAAGATCTTGGGACCCATACCCAGAGCAAATTCGTTTACCTTGATACCGCTTTTCTTCGCAGTTATGAAATGTCCGCCCTCATGTACAAAAATAATCAGTTCAAACAGCGCTACCGCAATCAAAATCAGCGCTATCGTAGTCAGTACGGTGATAATATCATCTCCAAAAAGTGTTATTTACAGTTTATGATAGTTTTCGTTTACAAATTCACGCGCCATCGCATCAGCCTCAAGTACGTCATCCAGGCACGAAGCCTTACCGACGTTCAGCTCATCGACTGCGGCTGAGACCAGCTCGCCGATAGCAAGGAAGGAGATCTTCCTGTCACGGAACAAACGGTTCGCAACCTCGTTCGCACCGTTGGCGACTGCGGGATAAAGACCGCCCTTCTTCATCGCGCGCTTACACGCGGCGAGGCACTTGAAGGTCTTGTCATCAGCGCTGTAGAAGGTCATCTGCGATAATGTTTTCCAGTCGATCTCAGGTACGAGCGACGGATAACGCTCGGGATAGGTGATCGCGTACTGGATAGGGATGCGCATATCGGGCATGCCGAGCTGTGCCAAAATCGAATGATCGATGAACTCGATCATCGAGTGGATAATGCTCTCGCGATGGACAACGACCTCGATATCATCGGGGTCGGTATCGAACAGCCATGCGGCTTCAATGATCTCGAGCCCCTTATTCATCATGGTGGCGCTGTCAATGGTGATTTTTGCGCCCATATCCCAGTTCGGATGATTGAGCGCCTGCTCTACCGTCACATCGCGGAGTTGCTCGGTCGTTTTACCGAAGAAGGGTCCGCCGGACGCGGTGAGCAGGATCTTTTTCAGCGCCTTATGCGGCGAAGCCTGCAGGCACTGGAAGATCGCGCTATGCTCGCTGTCAACGGGGAGAAGCTTGACGCCTTTATCCTTAACGGCATCCATGACCAGCTCTCCGCCCGCGACCAGCGTTTCTTTATTAGCGAATGCGATATTCTTCTTCGCCTTGATAGCCTCTAAGGTAGGAGCCAAGCCTACCATGCCGACGACCGAGTTGAGCAGCAGCTCCGAGTCGTCATGACAGATCTCAAAAAGACCGTCCATGCCGCTGAGTACCTTGGTATCGGTATCGGCGATATTTACTTTCAGCTCCTCTGCCCTCTTCTCATCAAAGACGACAGCCAGAGCGGGTTTAAACTCACGGATCTGATCCTCCAGAAGATCGATACTGCTGTGAGCAGACAAAGCCGTGATCTTCAAATTCAGCTTACGGGCTACGTCGAGCGTCTGGGTGCCGATCGAGCCCGTCGAGCCTAATATAGAAAGTGTTTGTACCATATTACAAATTATAAGATGAAATAGAAATAAATCGAGAAGATGTAGAGAACGGGGATGCAGAATACGACGGAATCAAAGCGGTCGAGCATACCGCCGTGTCCGGGCATGATCGAACCGTAATCCTTGATCTTACAATTGCGCTTGATGACGGAGAAGGTCAGATCGCCGAAGACGGAAACGATGGAATTGATGAAGCCGACCATCAGGAGAACCCAGAAGTAAACGGTCACCTGACCGTAGATCAGCTTGAAGATCAGACCGAACAACAGCGTTACGAGCGTACCGCCGAGGACGCCTGCGATCGCGCCTTCAACGGTCTTGTTAGGGCTGATCTCGGGACAAAGCTTGCGTTTACCGAACTTGCTGCCCGCAAAATACGCGGCAGAATCCGCGATCCACGGAACACCCAACGCAAATACGATCCAGAACGCCGCATGACTTTTATCGCTCCATACCAAGGCGTTCAATGCCGAGAGCGATACCGACAGCAGTACAACGCCGGTCACTGCGAACATCACGTCCTCGGTCTTGACGGTCTTATGAAAGACGACCGAAAGCACAAACATGCCAAAAACATAGACAAACAGCGGGATGAGCCACGCCTCAGTCATCGAAAGCATCGGGATCAAAAACGCACAGATCAAGCCGGGGATAAATAGCTTCATATCCTTATGAAGCTTCTTTGCAGAAAGATATTCCCCGCAGATCAGAACATTCACCAGCGAGAGCGCAATCGTCACTACGATCGTAGCGAACGAACCGATGACGATCAGTACGATCGCCAACGCCGCCCATATGCCGGCGGTTATCAATCTCGTTTTCATCTCCATCCTCCTCTAATCAACTATACTAGTTGAGAATGTCATGGGGTAAAACAGGAATTCACCCCAATAAACAAATAATCATTAATCATACGCCGCCGAAACGTCGGTTTCGCTTCGCGTATTCTATCAAAGCAGCATCAAGATCTTTTTCCTTAAAATCGGGCCAGAGCACATCCATGATGACATACTCGGCATAAGCGCTCTGCCATAAAAGGAAATTCGAGGTGCGGTTCTCACCGCTCGGGCGGATGATCAGGTCGGGATCGGGCTCACCTTTCGTATACAGGTGATCGGACACGACCTGTTCGTCGATCGAATCGGGATCAAGCGTGCCGTCAGCCGCTTCGCGCGCCATCTGACGCATCGCGGTGATCAGTTCCGCTCTGCCGCCGTAGTTCATCGCGATATTGAGCACCATGCCTTCCCTATCCTTGGATTCAGCCTCGTTCTCATCCATCAGAGCGATCAGTTCGGGAGAAAAAGCCGAGCGATCGCCGATGAATCGCAGGATGATGCTGTCATCCTTGAAATCCCTGATTGCTTCTTCCAAATAATCCTTGAACAGGCGCATCAGAGCGTCGACCTCGTCCTTGGGACGTTTCCAGTTCTCGGTGGAAAAGGCATAAACCGTCAGATAGCGGATGCCGATATTGCTGCAGTAGCGGGCGATCTTACGGAATACCTGAGCGCCTGCGGTATGACCCGCCGAACGCGGTAATCCACGTTTCTTTGCCCAGCGACCGTTACCGTCCATGATGATACCGATATGCTCGGGCAGGATAATATCCTGCAGGCTGATCTCAGCCTCCGGCTTCTTTTTAAACAAAGCCATATCAGATCTCCATGATCTCTTTCTTCTTCTTATCGGTGATGCTGTCGATCTCCTTGATGAAGTTATCGGTCGACTTCTGAACCTTCTTCTCGCCTTCCTTGAGGTCGTCCTCGGTCAGCTCGCCGCTCTTCTTCATCGCCTTGAGCTTCTCCATAGTGTCACGGCGGACGTTACGGATCTGCACCTTGCTGTCTTCGGCGATATGTGCGATATCCTTCGCGATCTCTTTACGCTTATCCTCGGTAAGGGGCGGGAAGATCAGGCGGAGTACTTTGCCGTCATTCTGGGGATTAATACCGACATCGGACATCTGGATCGCCTTCTCAATGGAGCGCAGAGAGCTCGCGTCGTAGGGCTGGATGACAAGTGTTCTCGCCTCGGGAACAGAAATGGAAGAAAGCTGGTTGATGGGAGTAGGTACGCCGTAGTAATCAACAGTGACCTTATCGAGCACGGCCGCATTCGCTCTGCCTGCACGGATCGATTTGAATTCATCGATCAGGTGATTGATGCGGCGCTGCATACGCTCGTCATTCTTCTTTAATACTTCTTTCATGGTAAATCCTCCTTATATTAAGTGTAAATGATAAACGAAATAATCAGTTCGTGACTAAGGTACCGACCTTGGTATCGCAGACCGCGTCGTAGATATTCTCGGGATCAAGAATACTGAATACCATTAAACCGATGTTATTGTCCTTGCAGATCGCGGCAGCGGTGGAATCTATGACCTTCAGATCTTTTTCGAGAACCTCATGGAATGAAAGCTGTTCATATTTCACAGCGTCCGCATAGGTATTGGGATCTTTATCATAAACGCCGTCGACCAAGGTCGCCTTGAGGATGATCTCCGCTTCGATCTCTGCAGCTCTGAGTGCAGCGGCTGTATCAGTCGAGAAGAAGGGATTACCGGTACCGCAACCGAAGATCACGACTCTGCCCTTCTCCATGTGACGGATCGCGCGAGCGCGAATATAAGGCTCAGCGACCTGACGCATGGTGATAGCAGTCTGGACGCGGACATCCACACCGATCGACTCAAGTGCATCAGCTACGCCGAGAGCATTGATGGCAGTCGCCAGCATACCCATGTGATCCGCGCGGGTGCGATCCATATCGCCGCTGGAACGGCCGCGCCAGAAGTTGCCGCCGCCGACAACGATCGCAACCTGCACGCCGTCGTCAACAAGTTTCTTGATAGGAATACAATACTTCTGCACGGTATCAAAATCGATGCCGTGCTTCTCTGCTCCCGCAAGAGATTCACCGGATAATTTCAATAAAATTCGCTTGTATTTGGGTTTCATGCATATCACTCCACATTAAATTCATAATTATATATTATTTTACTACAAAGTGACATTTTTGTAAAGTCAATCTGCACAAATCTTGTTCGGATAAAGCAACAAATATTCATCCTTAAATTCTATGATAATACACAAAAGATTTTAACAGGTTATGAACAGTTATCGGTCGTGCTAAATTCCATTCATTTTTGTTGCTTAGCCGCAAAAGAGCGGTATAATAATTTTTCCATATGTGATACGGGCAATTTCTAATAAAGAAAAAACGGGAGCAGTTGCCTGCTCCCGCATAAAGGATGTTGAATTATTTTACCATGCTGGCAACTTCTGCAGCGAAGTCGTCCTGGCGCTTCTCGATGCCCTCGCCCTTCTCAAAGCGGATGAACTTCTTGATCGCGATGGAGCCGCCGAGCTTCTTGGCGGTAGCGTCGGTGTACTTGCCGACGGTCAGGGTGTTGTCCTTGACGAACTCCTGATCGACCAGGCAGTTCTCCTTGTAGTACTTACCGAGCTTACCGGAAACGATCTTCTCCAGAACCTGCTGGGGCTTGTTAGCCATCTTGGGATCGTTCTTCATCTGCTCGACCATGATGCTCTTCTCGTGATCGATGACCTCAGCGGGAACCTCCGCCTCGTTCAGATAAGGAGTATTCAGCGCAGCGATCTGCATCGCGATATCCTTACCGTAGGCAACGAACTCGGGGCTTGCAGCGTCGATATCGGTATCAAAGTTAACGATAACGCCGATCTTGCCGCCCGCGTGAACGTAAGCAACGCAAGCGCCGTCAACCAGCTCGAAACGGCGGATCTGGATGTTCTCACCGATGGTGAGAACCTTCTCCTGCAGGAGCTCGGCAATGGTCATCTCGGAACCGACAGCCTTAGTAGCGAGGAGAGCCTCGACGTCAGCCGGGTTCTCAGCCATTACGGTCTGAGCACAGGTGTTTACAAAAGCCTGGAAATCGGCGTTCTTAGCTACGAAGTCGGTCTCAGCGTTGACCTCGATGACAACGCCCTTGGTGTTGGTCTCGTTGGTGATCGCCAGAGCGATACCCTCTGCCGCGATGCGGTCAGCCTTCTTAGCCTGCTTAGCCAGACCCTGCTTTCTTAATACGTCAATAGCGGCGTCCATATCGCCGTTAGCCTCGGTCAGAGCCTTCTTGCAGTCCATCATACCGCAGCCGGTCTTCTCGCGAAGCGCCTTTACATCCTGAGCTGTAAATGCCATATATACCATTCCTTTCGTTATTATATTATAAGGTTAAGATTGTTACAGGGAACCTTTGTCCTTTGCGATAACAATCAAAAATTACTCTTCTACGATCTCCTCAGCCTCGGGCTCAGCAGCGGCAGCGCCCATCTGGCCTTCCTTACCCTCGATGATCGCGTTAGCCATCGCACCGGAGATCAGCTTAACGGCACGGATCGCGTCGTCGTTACCGGGGATGATGTAGTCGACATCATCGGGATCGCAGTTTGTATCAACGATCGCAACGATCGGGATACCGAGCTTCTTCGCCTCAGCTACGGCGATTTTCTCTTTTCTCGGGTCAACAATGAACAAAGCACCGGGCATCTCGGTCATATCCTTGATACCGCCGAGGAACTTCTCAAGCTTCTCGATCTCGAGGTTGAGCTTGATGACTTCCTTCTTGGGCAGAAGATCAAAGGTACCGTCGGTCTCCATAGTACGCAGCTGCTTTAAGCGAGCGATTCTGCGGCGAATGGTGGTGAAGTTAGTGAGCATGCCGCCCAGCCATCTTGCGTTTACATAGTAAGCGCCTGCACGGGTAGCCTCATCCTTAACAGACTCCATCGCCTGCTTCTTGGTACCGACGAAGAGAACGTTCTTACCCTCCATAGAGATCTCACGAACAAAGTTGTACGCTTCCTCGAGCTTAACAACGGTCTTCTGCAGGTCGATGATGTAGATACCGTTACGCTCAGTGAAGATGTAGGGAGCCATCTTAGGGTTCCATCTTCTTGTCTGGTGGCCGAAGTGTACGCCTGCCTCCAGAAGCTGTTTCATAGAAACTACTGCCATTTTATTTTCCTCCTTAGGTTATAAACCTCCGTTGCGGCGGGTATTTTGACAGGAAAATCGCAGGAAAATCCGCTGCGACACCCGACTGTCAAGCCGTCAACGTGCGTAATGCCTGAATATTTTACCACAAATAAAAAAAGAAATCAAGCATTTTCAGAGGAAAAAGCTTGATTTCTCAAAGTTTTTATTCAACAATTACCACATATCGAAGTATCTGACGTAGCCGTAAGAGCAGACATACTGCTGAGACTCATGCCAGGGGCTGGAGCAAAGGTTGCTCGCGTAGAACACGCGGATGCTGTGCTGTACGGCAGAACCGCCCTGATCGAAGATGTAGTTGACAACTTCCTTAGCAGTCTGAGAAGGGGTGATCGAGGTAGAACCGTAGTAACCGTTCTGAACCAGGAGCTGCTTCATGCTGCTGTAGCTGCCGCTGACGTAAGTATCTCTGATACATTGTGCGACCAGCGCCATGCCGTCAAAGCCCTGGCTGCCTGCCTCACCCATCAGGATACGCTCGGTGATATCTCGGTCAGCGTCGTTGAGATATACCGTGCAACCCGTGTAATACGGGTCGGGGTTGTCGATGTCCATCAGAAATTGTGATGAACCTGATGCCGCCGGATATGAGCTTTCATAGGACTCATAATCCTCGTCATCGGATGTCGAGCTGTAGTCGGCGTATTCATCATCGGAGGAATAGGACTCAGAGGAAGAATCTTCGGCAGGCTTAGACGCCTTGCTGCTCTTCTTCGCGGTCTCCTTGGAAGCGGCTTCTGTAGCAGCCTTCTCGGCGGCCTTCTGGATCGCCAACTGTTCGGTGACGACCTCCTGAGCCTCTTTCTTTGCCTCGTCGATGGTGATGGCTCGCTTCATCAGGAGCGCATCCTCAGCCGACATTATATTTGCACTGTCTTTCGTAGCGGTTTCTGTTTTATTGGTATCACTTGCTGCTCCTACACCCGGCGCGAGAATCAGAGAGTATGACATGAGCATTGCTGCACACATACCTACGGAAGCTATCCGACGGAATAATCGAATCGTTTCTGTACTCATTTGAATCTCCTCCTTTCATAGAGTTATCGGTGATCCGATAAGTAAAATGACGCGTAAATCCTAAGTTGTCGCTTCATTTCGAGTCTTATTTAACCACAAAATAACAAGAATTGCAAGTTTGTTACTTTTGCGTTTTAGTTCTTTTAAAGCACTATAAAACGCTTTTATTTCGATTTTCGAAGTTTATTTTAGAAAAACTGTACATAATCAACAATATTATATAGTGCAATTTGCTAAGGTTCACAAAAATATTTGATGACAAAACGTTACAAAAGTATGACGATTTTTTGCTTTATTTACCTTTTTTTGCACACAATTTTCGACAAGGATCGCGTCCTCCCCTATCAGGCGGATATTCTCCCACTTGATCAGACAGTCGTCAGACCTACCGAAAAGCCCGAAAAACTTCGGTCTGCCGTAAACGATCAACGCTACGACCCTCGCACATGAAGTATCGACCTCGAGATCGTCGACGAAACCGATCCGGCAGCCGCTTTTCGCATTGATGACTTCCTTCTTTCTCAATTCTTGCAATCTGCAGGGCAAGATCATCACCTCCCTGCATTATGATATTCATTATAAAGCAAAAAAATACACCCTCATGAAGAGGGTGTGAATAAATTATGAATTTTACGGCCTGTTAATATCCGTGAGCCTGCTGCAGCATCATATCCTTGACCTTCATCAGTCGCGTCTGGGTCGAACGCTCATTCTCATCCAGCTTACGGGTGATATAACGGATCTGCTCTCTGGTCTCGGGGATCATAACATGCTCGAGGGCGTTGACGCGTCGGCGGGTCTTCTCGATCTCATCCGCCATCAGCTGACAGCTCTTCTCGATTTCTGCAAGCTTGATCAGGTCGGGCAGGATTTCGGAGAGCGACAGCACCGCATCGTCAAGATCCGCAGAGGTGAACGCAAAACCGTAGGAATAGATATCATTGGGATCGGGCGTTCGCGTCTCGGTATCGAAAACAGGAATATCCACGCTCATAATGTTGCGATAGGAAGTGCTGACATAGACCTCCTGCTTCGGTGCGAGCAGCGCCGCCTTCAATGTCTCGTCGCTCATGGCGGCTTTCGCGAGGACAAAATTGCCGTTCGCTTTAGCGAGTGCCTGCTCGACCTTCATTCTCAGGGCACGGTTCTCACGCACCATCTCGAGAAAGCGACGCATCAGCTCGTCGCGCTTATCCTTGAGGAGCTTGTGTCCTCTGGTGGCCGTATTCAGTTTTTTCTTGAGCCTCGTAAGCTCCATACGGGTCGGATTGACCTGCTTGACAGCCATATTATCAAGTCCTTCACAGAGGGCGGCATCAGTCGCCCTGTTGGTTCATTTATTCCGGACGACCGACGGTCGATCCCATATCAGTAGTACATATCGAGGTACTTATCGTCGATACGCTTGAGTTCGGATCTCGGGAGGATACGTAAGAGCTCCCAGCCGAGGTCGAGGGTCTCTTCGATCGAGCGATTGGTCTCATAGCCCTGAGAGACATATTCCTTCTCAAAGCGGTCTGCAAACTGCGCGTACAGCTTGTCGATATCCGTCAAAGCGGATTCACCCAGAATGACCATCAGCTCTTTGGCGTCCTTACCGCGGGCATAAGCGGAGAACAGCTGGTTCATCGTATTCGCATGATCGGCACGGGTCTTACCCTCGCCGATACCCTTATCCTTAAGTCGGGACAGGGACGGCAGAACGTCGATCGGAGGCGCGATATTCTTGCGGTACAACTCACGGGAGAGGATGATCTGACCCTCGGTGATGTAACCGGTCAGGTCGGGAATGGGATGGGTCTTGTCATCCTCGGGCATGGTCAGGATCGGGATCAGGGTGATGGAGCCCTTCTTGCCCTTTTGACGTCCTGCTCTCTCATAAAGCGTCGCAAGATCGGTGTACATGTAGCCGGGATAACCGCGACGACCGGGAACTTCCTTGCGCGCGGCGGAAACCTCACGCAGAGCGTCGGCGTAGTTTGTGATATCTGTCATGATGACCAGAACGTGCATATCGGCTTCAAAAGCGAGATATTCTGCGGCGGTCAGCGCCATACGGGGCGTAGAGATACGCTCGATCGCAGGGTCATTCGCGAGGTTCACAAACATGACGGTACGGTCGATCGCGCCGGTTTCCTTAAAGCTTTCGATAAAGTAGTTACTCTCTTCAAAGGTAATACCCATCGCGGCAAAAACGACCGCAAACTGCTCATCGGTACCGCGAACACGCGCCTGACGCGCGATCTGTGCCGCGAGCTGGGCATGCGGCAGACCGGAGGCGGAAAAGATCGGAAGCTTCTGACCTCTTACGAGGGTATTCAGTCCGTCAATCGCGGAGACGCCCGTCTGGATGAACTCCTGCGGGTAATTGCGGGCATAGGGATTCATCGGCAGACCGTTGATATCCATGCGTTTGACAGGCAGGATATCGGGTCCGCCGTCGATCGGCTTGCCCATTCCGTCGAATACGCGGGAGAGCATATCGGTCGAGACACCGAGCTCCATGGATTTACCTAAGAAGCGGACTTTTGAATTGGAGAGGTTGATACCGGCGGCGGAGTCGAACAGCTGGACCAAAGCTTCCTCGCCGTTAATCTCAAGCACCTTACAGCGGCGAACTTCTCCGGAGGCGAGTTCGATCTCACCGAGGTCATTGTAGCTGACGTCGCTGACGCCCTTGACAAGCATCAGAGGACCCGCTACCTCTTCGATAGTTCTGTACTCCTTCGGCATATCACTCATCCCCCTTCTTGATGATCTGATCGATATCGATATCGAGATTGTGGAGAATGTCATCATAGACAGTCTCGATCTCATCTTCCTTTACATATTTGAAACGACCGATTCGCTCACGGATCGGCATGTTGATCAGCGGATCGAGCTGAGCCCCCTTAGACAGAGCGGCAGTACTCTTGTCGTAGAACGCCATTACCAGCTGCATCATGTGATACTGCTTCTTGAGCGTAGTGTAGGTATCGATCTCATGGAAAGCGTTCTGGTGGAGGAAGTCCTCACGAATGGAACGAGCCGCCTCGAGCTTGATACGATCGGTGTCGGACAGAGCGTCCATACCGACGAGCTTGACGATCTCTTCGAGTTCGCTCTCCTCCTGCAGCAAATGCATGACGCGTGCACGCAGATCCATCCAATCGGATGCGACGTTCTCCTGATACCACTTCGCCATCGTATCGACATACAGTGAGTAGGAGGTCAGCCAGTTGACTGCCGGGAAATGGCGCTTATACGCCAGTCCCGCGTCGAGACCCCAGAACACCTTGACGATACGCAAAGTAGCCTGAGATACCGGCTCGGAGATATCACCGCCGGGAGGCGATACAGCGCCGATAACGGACAGGGAACCTTCCTCTTCGTCGGAGCCGAGGGTGATGACGCGACCGGCGCGCTCATAGAACTGAGCAAGGCGGGAACCCAGATAAGCGGGATAACCCTCTTCACCGGGCATTTCTTCCAGACGTCCGGACATCTCACGCAGCGCCTCAGCCCAGCGGGAGGTGGAATCAGCCATCAATGCGACGGAATAACCCATATCACGGAAATACTCGGCGATGGTGATACCGGTGTAGATCGAAGCCTCACGCGCCGCAACGGGCATATCGGAGGTGTTTGCAATCAGTACGGTACGTTCCATCAGGCTGTGACCGGTCTTAGGGTCGAGCAGCTCGGGAAATTCGTTCAGAACGTCGGTCATCTCGTTGCCGCGCTCGCCGCAACCGATGTAAACAACGATATCCGCTTCAGCCCATTTCGCGAGCTGGTGCTGAACAACGGTCTTACCCGAACCGAAGGGACCGGGAACGGAAGCAACGCCGCCCTTCGCGATCGGGAACAGCGTATCGATGACGCGCTGACCGGTGATCAGGGGCATATTGGGCGAAAGCTTCTGCTTATAGGGTCTGCCGATACGGACAGGCCACTTCTGCATGAGAGTGAGTTCAAAACGCTCGCCCTTCTCATTCTCCGTAATAGCTACGGTATCGGTAACATGATACTCGCCTGAATTGATCTCCTTGATCACACCGCCCATACCGACGGGAACCATGATCTTATGCAGGACGATCTCGGTCTCCTGAACGGTACCGATCACGTCACCGGGCTCGACCTTATCGCCGACAGCTTTCTCAGCCTTGAACTGCCAAACCTTATCACGCTTCAAAGCAGGTACGGAAACGCCGCGGCTGAGGTTGTTGCCGCTGACCTTCATGATATCGTCCAAGGGGCGCTGGATACCGTCGTAGATGCTCTCGATCAATCCGGGACCGAGCTCAACGCTGAGCTGGTTGCCGGTGGATACCACGGGTTCTCCGGGACCTAAACCCGAAGTCTCCTCATAAACCTGGATAGAGGCGCGGTCGCCGTGCATCTCGATAACCTCGCCGATGAGGTTCATATTCGATACATGCACAACGTCGAACATATTACAGTCGCGCATACCGTCGGCGATAACCAACGGACCCGCTACCTTCTTAATTACACCTGTACTCATAAATATCAGTCCTTTATTAAAGTCAGAAGTGAAAAGCTGACGCTATCTGATCCAAAGCAGCGTCATTCCGTGCTGAATTCTGATTACCGACTTCTAACTAATCGTTAAATATATCACTGCCGACTGCCTTCTCGACAGAACGGCGAACCGCACTGAGCCCTTCGCCGGTATTGCCCGATACGCCGGGTATCAGGATAATAGCGGGTGAAGGAGCGCTGCGGTATTTCTCTATTTCCTTATCAAGGGTCATGGCGGCTGCCTCGGTCACATAGATGATGCTGTAGCTCTCATTCTGGCAGAGCCTCTTGAACATCAAGGTTCCCTCTTCCCCTTCTTCATAAACAAAGGGATCGAGTCCGAGAGCGGCAAAGCCGTAGATACTCTCTTTATCGCCGACAACGGCAATCCTGTTAGACATACATGCTCCTCAGTCTTTCTTTGACGGTTTCCTCAGAGAGGTTGTTTACCTTCGCGGAGAGGATCAGGCGTACAGCCTTCATCTCGTTCTCACGCGCAAGGATATAAGCAACGATGGGACCGACGCCGAAGGGTTCCCACTTCTGGGAACGCATCACCTCGGTCAGATAATCGTCGCACCACTTCTCGAAAGCGGACATCGAGGTACGGATCGCCTCGACAGCACCCTTATAATCGGTCAGATTCAGATACGCAATGATCGCGTCAAAATCCAGCGCCGCGGCTGCGGAAAGCTTCTCAATATCAAGGGAGTCGCACTCCGCCATTGCTCTGAGGATAAAATCATGAGATTTCTTGGTTTTAGCCGAACGTACAGCGATCTTGATATCACCCGAAGCAGCAAAAAGCTCGCAGTACAGACGGATGATCTCGTTATCACTCTGCTTACCGAGAGTAACGACATGTTCCATGCACGCTTTATCGATGATCATATCGCAAAGCTGACCGTCAGAGGTCTGAAGCAGCGCAGTCATCGCTTCTCGGGTACAGTCCTGCATATACTCAGGCAGACGCTGATACTCACGATTGCTGACAGCGTCAAATAATTCCATCGGATCGCATACTGCGTTATAGAGCAGCATGCCGTCGGGCTTTTCATCACGGGTCACGCACTTGATCGCGACCTTGAGATTATGGAAATCGCTCGGCACGCGCAGAAAGTCAAAGACCTCCTGTTCGGTCACGATCTCGCCGATAAAATCCCAAAGCTTCTTCTCTTCGAGAGAAAGGAGTGCTTCGGCATCCTTAACATCGTTATTATCGCCCCAGCCCTTATCGCGGAGCAAACGGATCGCAGACGGTGTATCCTTCGCGGAAAGAAGCGAAAGAAGATCGCCGTCATTCAGAAGCCTTGTCTCACGGAAGCGGATGCGCGCCACAGCATAAGTATAATCCTGCTGCATAGTCATCCCCCGTTCAGAAAAGCAGTTTGCCGGCTCTGTCGGACAGCGACTCCGCCTCACCGGCGAAGATCGCGTCGAAGGAGCAGTTCTGCTCAATGCCGCCGTAGCGCAGGATGAATCCCGCGTCGATCGGGGCACATTCATCGGAAAGTGTCAGCGAACCCTTTGCGATACCCGAGAGTTTATCCATCAGATCGGCGGGCATTCTCCCGCGATCCTTCTCACCGAAAAGTATCTCGCCGTTCTCAGGCATCGAGTACTTCTCGACCATCTTAGCGATCAGGTCGAAGTACTCGTCGTCGGGAAGCTGTTTTACAGCGCTGAGTCCCTCGTTGAGCATCGTTTGGATGATGCTCTGCTTGGTGTAGAGCATCACGCGCTTTTCTTCGAGGTCAGCGGCGGATTCGCCGCGCTTTTTGATATCAGCCACACGGGCGGCAGTTTTATCCCTACCGTCTGCGGCAATAGACTGAGCCTTTACCTGAGCCTCGGCGATGATCGCGTCAGCCTTCTTCTGTGCTTCGGCAATCACCTTATCACAGACATCCTTGGTATCCAACTCGATCTGTTCGATTATCTTATCAATACCGGACATATTCTTCTCCGCTTACATGCCGGCGATACCGATGATCGCAAGCATCGAGATCAGCAGTGCAAGGATTGCGTAAGTCTCGACCATCGCCGGCATCAGAATCGCTTTACCGAACTGATCGGGCTTTTTCGCAACCGTTCCGATACCCGCAACTGCACACTTGCTCTGATAGATTGCGGAATACAGTCCGCAGAATGCGATCGGCAGAGATGCCGCGAAATACAGCAGACCCTGCAGCACAGTGATCTCCTTCGCACCGCCGATCAGTCCGACATTAGAAAGGATGAGGATACCGACGAGCAGGCCATAAATGCCCTGTGTAGCGGGAAGCAGCTGGAAGATCAGCACCTTACCGAAGAGCGAAGGCTCCTCAGCCAGTACGCCGGAAGCTGCAACGCCGGCCTTACCTACGCCGATCGCGGAACCGATGCCCGCCATGAGTGTCGCAAAAGCTGCGCCTAAAAGCGCGAAGAATAAACCTGAATTCTGAAAAAACGCTGACATATTATTTGTCCTCCTTGACTGTATAATGCTTTGTATTGATTTTAAACGGGTTGAAGCCTCTTCCGCCGCCTGTATAGAACTTGCCGAAGAATTCAACAAACTGTAATCTGTTGGTGTGTACATACGCGCCGAGCGCGTTGATACCGATATTCACCGTATGACCGATCAGGAACACGAGGATGAAGACGATCACGCCGAACGGGCTGTCTCCGAGGATCGTGCCGACCAGATTGAAAACCTGAGCAATGATACCGGTCGCCATGCCTAAAGCCAGTAATCGGCTGTAGGAAAGAATGTCGCTCAGATAACCTGTAGCGCCGTACAGTCCGTAGACGCCTTTTAAAAGCCGGATGAACGGATTGGAGCTTTCCCTTCCCGAGAACAGTACGATGATCACGGCTCCCACGGCAGCCATGATTCCGCCGATCTTTAGGTAGATACCCGGCAAGGTGAATCCCGCGATATCACCCATCATTTCGGTCGAAAGCAGCGCCAGAATTGCACCTCCTACGAGAAGATACCAGCTGACTACGTCATAGATGACCGCCGCATAATTCTTGTTTCTGATCTGATTATATGCCATAATACCTAGACCCACAAACAGATGGATAATACCTAAAAGGAAAGAAACCATCAGCACCTTCATGGGATCGGACACAGGGTTGAGCCACAGTGGTACGACCAGACCGGGGATAGCGGGAGGCTCGGTGTGGAAGAAGGTATTCGAAATGACTGGGATCGCGTCGCCGAAGAACGAACCGAACATCAGTCCCCAGAACGTGGTGGAAACGCCGCACCAGAAGAACATCTTCATCGAGCGTTTGAGCCCCGGTTCCATTCCCTTGAATTTCAGCAGGCATATACCGCACGCGAGCGCCATCACAATACCGTATCCTGCGTCGGAAAACATCATTCCGAAGAAAAGGTAATAGAAAATCGCCATGATCGAGGTTGGATCGGCTTCATGGTGATCGGGGTAGCTGTACGACGCGAGGACACCTTCAACCGGCTCCGTAAATCTGTTGTTTTTCAGCTTGACGGGAGCGTTATCACCAGCGTCCTCCAGTTCGACCTCTGCATCGTAGGTAGTTTCGAGATAATCCTTGAGCTTCTTTGCGTCGGGTTCGGGAATGTAGCCCGTCATCACAAAGGTATTATTTGAGGTCGCGATATCATCAAACACCTTATACCGATCGGATTTCATGGTGTAGTAATCCTCGAGGAATGCGAGCTTATCGTAGTACTTCTCGAGTGCCTTGATATTTTTTTCGTTCTCTAAGATTCTGCCGTCGCGGTTGCTGATATGGCGGTTGATCTCTTTCTCTCGCATCTGTGGCGTAACAGTCGAGACATAGGGCGGGTATTCGAAGCCGATCCGCCTGAGCGCGTCACCGACCGCCTCGGAATCCTTCTTGGAGGTCAGGACAAATACACAGCTCTGATTATTATCACTGTATACGGTCTCGATGTCAAACGCTTCATCTCCGGTCAGATACTCCGCAAGCTGCGTAGTGATCTGTTCACTCGACTTCGGCGGAGCAAACTTACCGATGAAGGCTTTGGTCGTTGCGGTTCCGGAAAAGGTCATCGGAACATCGAGCGCAAGCCACGGCCGGATCATCTCGAGCTGCTGTTGATACTTGATCTTCTCCGCCTCATTCTGTTCAATATTCTTTTGATACGATAGGATATCGTAGGCTGCGCGAAGGATATCCGGCGCGTCGTCGGCCAGCTTGTTATACTCCGTCCGGGTAAGCTGTTTACGACCCTTAAAGGAATCGAGCAGTCCCTTCTTCTGCGGCGCGTACTTCGCGAGGATCTCGCGCGCCTGCTTAGCGGTATTTGCTATGCCGTTATACTGTGCCTGAAAAGCGGAGGTGTCGTCTTTATAAAAGACGCTGTCCTCGATATCGACGTTCTCGATCTCGACAACGCCGCGCCTTTGCAGGTCTTCCAGAATATCCTTGCAGTACTTGAGCAGCGCATAAACGTTGACGCGCTGCATTCTGAGCATTGCCATCATGCCCTCCTTACTGCTTCAAGCTTATCAGATCAAACCAGGGTTTCACGGATAAGCTTATTGATCACATTCTGTTTATTCTTGATTGTTTTTTCTGTCAGAGCCTGAGCATCCGCCTCAGCATGAGCCTTACGCTCCTTCACGATCGCGTCGGCGCGGCTCTTTGCCTCATCAGCGGCACGGGTATCGAGCTCAGCTGCCTTGACCTTTGCCTGAGCAATCAGCTCGTCGGCGTGTCTCTCGGCGTCGGCGATCAACTGCTGCGCCCTGAGTTCCGCGTTTTCACGGGCTTCATTTGCCTTCAGCTCCGCCTCTCTGACTCTATCTATTGTGGAACCAGCCATCTAATCACCACCATATAGCGTATTCTAGTTTATAATAACCTCTAAAGCCCGTTAAGTCAAATGTTTTTTCTGAATTTTGTACAAATTCTGCATATTGTCAATAAAATCAGCATGACATACCCGATCAAAACGGTTTTATCCTCAAACCAATCAGATTGTTACAAGAAAATGCAAAGGCGCTTTGACACGAACCGCATAGCACCTGTGTCATAATATTTGCAAACGATAACGGGGGTCGGCATGACAGTATATGTAGATGTTCTGTTATTTATCAATACCGTTTTCAACTACGCCGTTCTGATGACAGCCGACGGACTTCTCAAACGACAATGCCGTCTGTGGCGGCTCATCACGGGAGCGTTGATCGGTGCGGTGTTCTCGCTGAGTATCTTTCTCGATCTCAACAGCTTCTGGTATCTTCTGCTGATCAGGATCGTATCATCATGTATCCTGACGGCGGTAACCTTCGGCTTTCACGGAAAAGGAGCATTTTTCAGGGCACTGGCGATGACCTTCTGTGTATCATTGCTCTACTGCGGCGCTGTGATACTATTCTATCAATTATTCAAACCGCCTAATATGCTGATCGTCAACGATGTGCCGTACTTTCAGATCAACCCGCTTATCCTCGTGCTGCTGACAGCGGTTATCTATCTGATCCTACTGTTATGCAACAAGCTGTTCCGTGAGAGGATCAAAGCTACTGTTGTGCCGCTGACTTTTACCATCGATAACCGGGACTATTCCTGTATCGGGAAGATCGACACGGGCTGTAATCTGATCGAACCGTTCTCCAAAGCACCCGTTATCATCGTCGACAGTACGGTCATGACGCTGCCCGAGGAGCTTCCGCCGAGGATCATCCCCTACTCTACCATCGGAGGTTCATCCTATCTGAAAGCGATTAAAACAGATATGGTTTCCATCAATAAAGTAAAGGTCGATCAACCGGTCTACGTCGCCTGCATCGACAAACTGAACTCAAACTTCCACGCGATCATCAATTCTGACATCATAAGGTGATAACATGCAATTCCTGCGAAATTTTATCTTTAAACTGCGTTTCCTCTTCCTTTCCAACAGCGTTTACTACATCAACAGCGCCGGCGCACTTCCTCCTCCGTTAACAAAAAACGAAGAAGCCGTTATCCTAAAGCAAATACAAAACGGTGATGAAAAGGCGCGTGAGCCGCTGATCGTACATAACCTGAGGCTGGTAGTCTATATCGCAAAGAAGTTTGAAAACAGCAACGTAAATATCGAGGACCTCATCAGTATCGGAACGATCGGGCTGATCAAGGCAGTCAATACCTTCTCCCCCGACCGAAATATCAAGCTCGCGACCTATGCCTCGCGCTGTATCGAGAACGAGATCCTCATGTTCCTGCGTAAAACGACCCAGAGCAAGTACGAAATATCGATCGAAGAACCGCTTTCGACCGACTGGGACGGCAACGAGCTTTTACTAAGCGATATCCTCGGCTCGGATAACGATACTGTCAGTGCAGATATTGAGCAGGAAGCGGAACGCGCACAATTATTGGAGGCGGTCAGTCGCCTCAACACCCGCGAAGCGATGATCATGGAGCTGCGCTTCGGACTCAACGGCAACCGAGAACACACACAGAAACAGGTTGCCGACATGCTCGGAATCTCTCAATCCTACATATCCAGACTGGAGAAAAAAATCATTGGCAAGCTGAAAGCCGATCTGGAGAAGGTGATATAAAAGCAGGCTGTTGCACAAATTGATGCAACAGCCTGTTCCTTATGTGTGATCATACTTACTCGTTGACGGCTGAAACATGATCCGGCGCATTTTCGTCAACGTTTCTGTCACCGTCACGGTTCTCTACGTCGCCGATGTTGCCGTCGCCGTCCTCGACCTCTCCGTTATCGATCATGCTGTCGACAGCGTCCTCGATCATCTCACCCATATCGCTCTCGGTCGTATACTCGTTCTCGGTAGAAGTGTTCCTTCGGGTCTCGTTATCATCGATCCCCATCTCGGTAGCCGCCTTCTTCAAGCCCGAAGCCGCTTCGCTGGCGGTGTCTTTAACCTTCTTCTCCGTCTCGGTCATACAACCGGACAGCACCGCGGTCAGCATCAAAACGGCGCAGATCATCGCTAATAATCGTTTCATTATAATCTCCTTAAAGTAAAATAATTACCGCCGCTAATACAGCGACGGTAATAGTATTTACCATAGATTGCGAATTATTAAAAATCGAGTAAAGAAACGGTTTTTTCCGAGATTTTCTTTCCCTCACGATCATATTTGGTAATCAAAACTGTTTCGTCGGGGAGATAATGCATCAGCACAGTCTTGCCGTCCTCGAGCACCTTGCAGACAAAGAGGATCTTACCGTCAGCCGTCATGCGGACGCCGTTGCCCTCGGGCTTGTTGTTCTTCCAGCTGCCCATATGCATCGAGCCGTCGCGTGCGCTGACGCCGATACCGATACCGTGGCGGGCGTTCTGTGTCCAATCGCCGCTGTAGCAGAGGGAACCATCCTTGTAGAAGTAAGCGCCTTTTCCTGAACGTTTATCGTTGACATAATTACCGACATAAGCGACTTTATCGAGATCGGTCATCGTTCTGCCGTAGCCGGAACGGTTGCCGTTATCATCAAGATCGCCGAAATAGCTGTACATCGCACCGTCAGCCATGATCATCTTATCGGGCTCAGCGTTCTTCTTATCCTCGGTCTCCTCAATCTCTTCCTCTTCGGGAACGGTTTCTTCATCAGCTGAGATTTCAGGAACAGGCTCAGGCTCTGCGATGTTCCCGGACTCTGAAACAGGTTCGGGTTCAACTACAGGTGCTTCTGCCTCTTCAACAGATGCTCCGAATACAGCCGCATGACTGATATCCAGCGAAGCGGAAAGATTACGCTTGACGTTGAAATCCTTGGCGTTGATCTTCTCGAACAGAGGCATATCATCGATAAAGCTCTCTTCACCCTCACTGTTCAGCTCCGCTTGAACCTCTCCCAATAATGCTTTGAAAGATGATGTCTGCTGATCGGACAAGAAGTAAACGATACCCTCGTTGGTCGAAGCGACAGCGGAATAGTCGGTAAAGCGTTCTCTCATTCGCTCAGAAAGGATGGGATCGCTCACATCCGGTGCGGGAGACAGCACAAGCGGTTCCTTCAATTCCTTGCTCTCATAGAGCAGGCAGAGACCGCCCTGCACCTTGCGCGGTTCGATCGACGCACAGACAACGCCGTCGTCATCGGTATATTCCGCCTTTAAAAGCGTATGCAGACGGCTGAACAGCAGGCGCTTATACAGCTTTTGATCACGGTAGAAGTACAGAAAATACTTCCCTTCGCCTGCGGGGATGACCTCCTGCAGGATGGTACCGGTAGCGTTCTTGACGGTCCAGCGGAGCAGCTTGTCCTTCTCAATCGCATAATCATAAAACAGCGGTTCATCCTCGCTGCCGACGGTTATTTTGTCCCTGATACGGTCAAATCTGTCAAAGTAACGTTTTCTTACCGCAGAAAGGATATCGCCGCGCAGATCTGCGCGGTCGATATCGGAAATACAAAAGTTATAAAAATAATGAATACCCATTTTATCCGTAATAAAGCCTTAGATCGATACTTTCATCGCGACTTCATAGAGATGATTATTGAACTTGCGCGGCATCTCAAGCGCTTCGGTGATATCATAATCGACAATCTTACCGTCTCTCCAACCGATAACACGATTGCCTACGGTACCGTCGGCGTTGCCCTTCTGGAGCAGTTCAACCGCCGCGACACCCATAGTGGTCGCCATCAATCTGTCGCGCAGGGACGGAGAACCGCCGCGCTGTACATGACCGAGGATCGTAGCGCGGGTCTCAATACCGGTGCGATGCTGGATGTAGTGAGAGATCTCCTGAGAACCGCCTACGCCCTCAGCGACGATGACGATGAAGTGCTTCTTTCCGGTGTCCTTTTGCTCATAGATACGGGAGATAACATCCTTTTCGAGATCATACTCTACCTCGGGAACGATGATAGAGGTAGCGCCGACAGCGATACCGGTCTCAAGCGCAATATCACCGCAGTGACGACCCATGACTTCGACGACAGAACAACGATCGTGGCTCTGGGCGGTGTCGCGAATCTTATCGATCATCTCAACTGCGGTATTCATCGCGGTATCAAATCCGATGGTGTAATCGGTGCAGGCGATATCATTATCAATAGTACCGGGCAGCGCTACACAGGGAATACCGGCGTTCGATAATGCTCTTGCGCCGCGGAAGGAACCGTCGCCTCCGATAACGACAAGACCGACGATACCCAGCGAACGGCAGAACTCAGCCGCCTGCTGCTGATACTCGAGCTGCATGAACTTCTTGCTGCGAGCGGTATACAGGATCGTACCGCCGCGGCTGAGAATATCGGAAACCGAGCGAAGATCCATCTTCTTGACGTCGCCGTTCAACAGACCGTTGTAGCCCTTATATACGCCGTAAACGTCAAAACCGCTGTAGATACCCGCACGAACGACCGCACGGACAGCCGCGTTCATACCCGGGGCGTCGCCGCCGCTCGTTAATACTGCTATTGATTTATTAGCCATAAGAATACCTCCGTTTAAAGAGAAATGATATTTAACCGATAATATTATACAACAAACCTTCGGTTATAATCAAGTATTTCAACAAATTTCATAAGGAAATTCGTAAGTTTATTTCAGAATAACATTTCCGTCACCGAGCTGAAACCTGAGTTCGTCAAGCATAGTGGGATTGACAGCCGTCCAGAGCGACTGCGGCGCGAGCATCTGCTGACGGGTCTCGCTCAGATAAAAAACCACCTTCGTCATGCCGTGGAAGATCTCGAGAATGTTCTTTGCCTTATGATATTCCCGACAGTCAAGCGACGGAACCTTCAGATAGAGCTTTTGCTCACCTTGCGGCTTTTGCAAACCCTGTTGCTTCGGCGTCGACTGAGTTTGTACGACGGGCTGCCGATCGGGGATCGAAAGCTCCTTCGCGGGAGGTAACGCAGTAATCTTCTCCGCAATCACTCGGGGCGCCTCATCCTCTTTATAGCTGAGCGTGCCTTTTATATCTAGTGCAGCGCCGACGTAAAGCGCCTCGCGACATTCGTCAAGTACATTCGGGAATATGATCGCTTCACACGAACCGAAGCGATCTTCAATCTCGGTGAATGCCATCATCTTGTTATTCTTCGTGATCTGGGTACGGTTTTTCGTCAAAATCACGATCAGTCGTACCTTGGAACGATCATGGTAACGGTTTTCATCCGTATTCAGAATATCGCTGATGCGATCTGCGTTCACCGCATTACCGAAAGCGGCATATTCATCGAGAGGATGACCGCTCAGGTACATCCCCGCCATCTCTTTCTCCATGTTAAGAAGCTCGATCAGCGGGTATTCCTCCAATGTAGGAACGGCGATCTCCTCGGCGGACGAATCCACGCCGCCGATATCGAACAGCGAAATCTGACCTGCTCCGCCCTTACGACGCTCATAGTCGAGATCATCAAGGACGGTTTTGGATACAGCAAGCATCTGGCGTCGGTTATAGCCGAGATGATCGAGCGCGCCGCACTTGATCAGACTCTCGAGCGACCGGGCGTTGAGTCCTTTTCCGTTGAGCCGTTTGCAGAAATCGTAGAAGGAACGGTAAGGTTTTAAACGACGTTCAAGAATGATCGCATCGATAAAGCCATAGCCGAGATTGCGGACGGCAGAAAGTCCAAAGCGGATATTGCCGTTATAAACGGTAAACTTACTGTCACTTTCGTTCACACTCGGCGGCAGTACGGCGATACCGAGGCGATGACACTCGCTGATGTACTCAGCGGTCTTGTTCTGGCTCTCGATTACGGATGACAACAATGCAGCCATATACTCGCGCTTGTAGTGACATTTTAAGAACGCTGTCTGATAAGACACCGCAGCATAGGCAGCCGCATGACTTTTGTTAAAGGCATAGGAAGCGAAGCTTTCCATCTCGGCAAAAATTGCGAGAGCAGTCTGCTCGTCGACGCCGCGCCTGAGGCAACCCTCGACCTCCACTTCTCCGTTCTCGTTTAACAGTCCATGGACGAATATCTGCTTCTCACGCTCCATGACGTCATGCTTCTTCTTACTCATGGCGCGACGAACAATATCCGCACGACCGAGCGAATATCCCGCAAGGGTACGGAAGATCTGCATGACCTGCTCCTGATAGACGATACAGCCGTTCGTAACATTCAGGATCGGTTCAAGCAAAGGATGCTTATAGGTGATCAGCCGCGGATTATGACGGTTACGGATATAGGTTGGGATAGAATCCATCGGACCGGGACGATAAAGAGAGATGACAGCGATCAAGTCCTCAAAGCGTTCGGGCTTCAACTGAACAAGCACATTCTTCATACCGCCGCTCTCGAACTGGAACACACCGTCGGTCTTACCGGTCGCCATCATGGCATAGACCGCCTTGTCGGTGTAGTCGATATCTTCAATATTGAAATCCGGCTCGAGTCGACGGATCATCTTTTCCGCATCGTGGATAACGGTAAGGTTCCTGAGTCCGAGGAAATCCATTTTAAGAAGTCCCAGTTCCTCGAGCGTGGTCATCGTGAATTGAGTTACGACAGCATCGTCGGATTTAGCAAGCGGAACATAATCGCTGACAGGACGATCGGTAATGACAACACCCGCTGCATGCATGGTCGTATGGCGCGGCATGCCCTCAAGTTCTCGGGCAATATCTATTATTTGCTTGACTACAGGATCTTGATGATACGCGGATCGCAGGTCAGCTGAGAGAGTCAGCGCCTTATCAACGGTCATATCGATGCTGAACGGGATCATCTTCGCGATTTTATCGACCGTGGCATAAGGCACATCCAGCACCCTTCCGACGTCGCGTACCGAGCCGCGTGCCTGCATCGTACCGAAGGCAACGATCTGCGCCACATGATCATAGCCGTACTTACGGATCACATAGTCGATGACCTCTCCCCTGCGATCCTTGCAGAAGTCAATATCGAAATCGGGCATGCTGACACGCTCGGGGTTCAAAAACCTCTCGAACAGCAGATTGTAACGAATCGGATCGATACCGGTTATACCGATGCAGTAAGCGCACAGAGAGCCCGCTCCGGAGCCTCTGCCGGGTCCTACGGGGATATCCTGGCTCTTAGCGTAGCGGACAAAATCATGCACGATCAAAAAGTAATCGACAAATCCCATCCTCTTGATCACGGACAGCTCATATTCAAGTCGGTCAACAAGCTCACTATCGGGATTTTCACCGTAGCGGTGATACAGTCCCTCATAGCATTTATCGCGGAAAAATGTATAATGATCTTCGCCGTTCGGCGTTTTGAAATCGGGCAGCTTTCGCTTACCGAACTCGATCTCCACCTCACAGCGTTCGGCGATCTTCACGGTATTGTCAAAGGCTTCATCAAGGTCGGGGAACAACTCGCGCAGTTCATCCTCGCTCTTTAAATAGAACTCCTCGGTCTCGAAGCCCATCTTCTTATCATTAACGGTCGAATTCGTCTGGATACACAGGAGGATATCATGGAGCTTATGATCCTCCTTATTGATATAATGGCAATCGTTGGTCACGACCAGTCCGGCACCGATCTCACGCGCGATGCGTATCAGCTGAGGATTGGTCTGTGCCTGCTCACGTAAGCCGTGGTTTTGTAATTCAACAAAGTAGTTATCGGAGCCGAAAACACCTTGGTAATACTTGGCGATCTTCAATGCGCCATCGTAATCATCCGTGAGCAGCCGCTTCGGGACCTCTCCCGACAGACACGCCGACAGGCAGATCAAGCCCTCGTGATAACGCTCCAGAAGCTCGTGATCGACGCGCGGCTTATTGTAAAAGCCGTCGGTAAAGCCGAGAGATACGAGCTTCATCAGATTGCTGTACCCTTGATTATTTTCACACAGAAGGATCAAATGACTGTACTCGCGATCAAACTCGAAGGTCTTGTCCAAGCGGGAACGCGGCGCGACGTATACTTCACAGCCTAAGATCGGCTTGATCCCCTGCTTCTTACATTCTCTGTAAAAATCAATCACACCGTACATGACGCCGTGATCCGTGATTGCAAGCGCGCTCTGACCCAGTTCCTTCGCCTTTTCAACAAGGCGGGAGATTCGACATGCGCCGTCAAGCAAGCTGTATTCACTATGGACATGCAGGTGTGTAAATGACATGGTAATTTTCCTTTTATTGGATTTCGGCTTTTACTTTGCCGTCTTTAAAGGTAATATCAATCATATCACCCTTATTCAGTGAATGTGCTGAATCGATGTATTCTTCACCCCTCTTGACGCTCGCAAACCCTCGGTTAAGGACGGAAACGGGATTGAGCGCCTCGACCTTAACGAACAGTTCCTGAGAATGTGCAGTCGCACGCTGTAAAGAGCTCTCGGTCGCTTTTTGTGAACGAGCGAGAAACTGATCCAGCATTTGCAGGCGATTTTCGACAACAGGCATGGGTGAATGAGCAGAAATCAGGCGCGAAAGCTGGTCGATCTGTTGATTCAGCTGATCATTCTTCGTGTTAAAAGCGGTAATACCGCGGCGATAGAGCGATATGACGTTTGCATACAGATCGACCCGGTTCGGAACAGCGAGTTCCGCAGCCGCAGAAGGAGTCGGCGCACGCAGATCGCTGACAAAATCACAGATGGTCGTATCGGTCTCGTGACCGACAGCGGAGATCACGGGAATCGGACAATCATAAATCGCTCTCGCGAGTTCTTCATCATTGAATGCCCACAGATCCTCCATCGATCCTCCGCCGCGACCGATGATCAGTACATCGGCAGCATAATACTCAGAAAAAAGCTTTACCGCACGGATCAGCTGTTCGGGAGCTCCCTCGCCCTGAACAAGAACAGGCGCGAGTATAATCTCAACGCTCGGAAAGCGTCGTCCGATGATATCCATAATATCGCGTAACGCTGCTCCGGTCGGAGAGGTGATCACGCCTATAGTCTCAGGGATCGCGGGGATGGGCTTTTTGTGTTCGGGATCAAATAGTCCCTGAGCGCCCAGCTTCTTCTTAAGCTGTTCGAGCTGCATCGCAAGCGCACCGACACCGTCGGGCTGCATATCCTCTACACGAAGCTGATACTGACCGCCTGCTTCATAGACCGTCACCTGAGCGCGCATGATGACCTTCATACCGTCCTCGGGTGTAAAGCGCAAACCACGCACCGCCCACGAGAACATCACTGCGCGGATCACGCTGTCCTTATCCTTCAGAGAGAAGTACAGATGACCGCTCTTCAGATTCATATGAACGTTGGACAGCTCGCCTTCGATGAATACGGTCTGCAGCTCCGGATCGGAGGTGATCAGAGCACTGACGCGGGCATTAAGCTGTGAAACAGTAAAAACCTTGGGAGTCATCATGATTCGTTATCCTTTATATAAGCGAGCGCCGCTGTACCGGCGGCATTATCGCAGGAAAATTCGGGTTTTGCGAACAAACAATCAAAGCGGCTGCACAATTCCTCACGAATGATTGAATCAGACATGACGCCACCCGCATATACAAAGGGCAGATCACCGTAATTATCTCTGATGCGCTCACTCATACCCGCGATTGCCGCTGCAGTATATTCCATCGCAAAGCGCGCGAGAAATTCGGGGTTCTTACCCTCTTTCAGATATTTTTCGGCGATATTCTGACCGCCGCTGAGACAACAGTCCATCCCCTTTAAGGTAGGTCTGACCTTGATCTTTTCATCGCAGGAAAGTGCAAGCCGCTCAAGCTCCGCACCGCACGGGAAATGCACCCCCAGCATCACACCGATACGATCGATCAGCTGACCAGCGTTCAAGTCAAGGGTCTTCGCGACGATATCGGTGGTCACAAAGCCATCTGTGCCGTTGACCAAAAGAGCCTCTGTAGTGCCGCCGCTGACATGGAACGCGATATGCTTCTCATGTAACATATCAAGTCGATCAATACTGTATAAAGCCGCGGCGATATGTCCCTGTTGATGCGAGAACGTATACAACGGAACCTTCAACACGCTTTGCAGTACCTTTGCTACCATCAAGCCGACAGTAAAGCACGGCATATACGAGCCCTCGGCAGTACGAGGCGCATAAGAGACGCCAATCGCCTTTATCCTGTCCTCAAAGCCATCAAAAGCGGAATCAAACAGCTCGGAAAGCTGCTGTACATGGTGAAAGACCGCGTCACTCTGGCGCAATCCGAGTTCACCGTCCTTTACAGGCAGAAGCTTACGTCGGCTGATGACCTTGCCGCTCTCACTGTCATATAAACAGACGGATGTCGTATAATTGCTGGTGTCGATACCCAGATATGCACTCATAGAGTCTTCGCCACCGCACCGAGCACGCCGTTGACAAAGGCGGCGTCATCCTCGGCGGTATACTTCTTAGAGAGTTCGACCGCCTCGTTGATCGATACGGAAACCGGGATTTCTTCCTCATAAAGCATCTCATAGATGGCAAGCCGCAACAGCGCTAACGAAACCTTCGAGATACGGGAGATCTTCCAGCCTTCCTTAAGATTCTCGCTGATTTTCTCATCGATGACCTCGGTATTCGTCATCGTTCCGCGGGCACGCTCTACGGCAATATCGCTGAGGATCTCATCACGCGCATCACCGGCGTTATCGGCGAGTTCATCGATATCGGTATCCGAGAACAGTGACTCAAAACACAGGAAGAACGCCTGTTCACGAATCTTGTATCGCGATACCTGATTCTTTTTTTCGGGGTCGATATTATTCTGACACATTAATATCCCTCGCTTTTTACAGATTTATACAGATTAAGTATAGCACATATTATCCATAATGTAAACAAAAATATCCGCCTGCGACAATGCCGAAAGCGGATATTATACTAATATTCAATTAAAATCAACTATTCTTTTTACGAATGACAGAGCCCTGCGGGATCGGACGGTCGGTCGTCATGTACAACCTCTGCATCGGATGCGGAGCTGAGGGTACATCCTCGCCGTCGATATTCATCAGTCTGAGACATTTTACCTCGTAGGAATAGCCGTCGGGCGGGAGAATATCAAGCGTGTCTCCGACCAGAAACTTATTGCGCTGGGTAACGACGGAAATATTACTGTCATTACTGCCCTCTACACAAACCGCGACCGCGTTATAACGACGGATGTAGCCGCCGTTGACGGTCTCCTGACCCGGCTCACTGCCGAAAAAGAAGCCTGTCGAATAAGCGCGATGGCTGATTTTTTCGAGTTCTTCGATGATCCACGGGCTGACGTGATAATCGGGATCGCCGAGATGATCAAAGTATTCATCGACTGCATGACGGTAAGCGTTGGTAGTCACACCGGTGTAATAATAGGTCTTTGCTCTTCCTTCGATCTTCAAGCTGCTCACGCCTGCCTTGATCAACTCAGGAATATGCTCAATCATGCACAGATCACGGGAATTGTAAAGATATGTCCCCTGTTCGGTCTCCTCGATCGGGAAGAACTGCCCTTCCCTGCTCTCTTCCATGAGATGATACTTCCAGCGGCAGGGCTGAGCGCAGTCGCCGCGGTTCGCGTCGCGTCCCGTCATGAAGGACGAGATCAAACAGCGTCCTGAGAAGGATACGCACATCGCACCGTGAACAAAACACTCGATCTCGAGCTCATCGGGGATCTTCGCTCTCAGCTCGGCGATCTCATCGAGCCGCATCTCACGCGCAAGCACCACGCGCTTAGCGCCCATATTATACCAGGCGATCGCACTCTCGTAGTTCATTACACCGCCCTGGGTAGAGATATGGCGCTCCACAGAGGGGGCATAACGCTTCGCCATCTCGAAAACACCGAGATCGGCAACGATAAAGGCATCTACTCCGCAGTCCTCCGCTTCTCTCAGAAAATCGGGGATCGAAGGTATATCGGCATTACGCGGGAGAGTGTTGGTGGTAAGATAGACCTTTTTCTGCAGGTTATGAGCCTTATCGCAGGCAGATTTTAATTCTTCTAAAGAAAAGTTCTTGGAAGCGGTACGCATACCGAAGCTTTTCCCCGCGAGATATACTGCGTCGGCACCGTATCTCAGAGCGGTATCAAAGCTCTCCATATCGCCCGCGGGCGACAGCACCTCGGGCTTATTCATAATCGGTGTTAGTGTTCTCGCCGGTGTAGGTACCGGAGGTATCCTGATTAGCCGCAAGGTTACTGTTCTTATTCGCCTCGATGATGGCGAGATTCGCCTCATGTTCGGCATTGGTAGTCGCATAATACGGGATCGAACCGTTCTCGGGTGTATCGTGGCAGAAGAAGAGGAAATCGCTCTCGTAGGGACGGATCGCCGCCTTGATTGCTTCTGCACCGGGGTTACAGATCGGACCTGCAGGCAGGCCCTCAAAGTCATTGGTGTTATAGGTGGAGTGGAAGGTCGCGCGCTCCGTCTCGGGGATATTCTCCTGCTTACGATAGGGATAGTATACGGTACAGTCGCAGTTGAGCTTTCCGACGCCCTGGGACGCACCGTATTTCAGACGATTATGGATGATAGACGAAATGTAATACATATCATCACGGGAAGCCGCCTCAGCCTGAATGATAGAAGCGATCGTCAGGATCTCATCAGTCGTGTAACCGGTAGACACTGCTTCTTCCGCCAGCGTGGAACGCTTGGAATTGCTGAAGTACTTCTCCTTATGTAACTCGACCTTATTGTCGTAGTTGTTGAGAAACTTGCTGATGACGGACTTGGGATTTTCACCGACATAGAAATCGTATGTATCGGGGAACAGATAACCTTCGAGCTTGTAATAGCGCTTATCTGAATTCTTGATGCTCTGCAGGAATTCGAAATCCTCATCAAAGTAGGTGCTGTTACACAAATCATAGAATTCATTGATATTATTCAAAACCTTTTTCTCAGTAAGGGTCTGAGCGATCTCCTGGATATTCATACCCTCGGTGATCTGTACCTTAACGATATCGGTACGGTTGACGTTACTCTGCAGGAAGTTAATGATCGCCTCATAGTCCTTGTCGGTAGAGATCTCAAATTCACCCTGACGGAAATCCGACTCCGAGGAGGTAAAGCGCGCATAGAGCTTAAAGAAGGCAGGCTGCTTGATGACGCGGGACTTGTACAGGGTATCGGCGATGATATCCAGCGTAGGATTCTCGGGGATGCTGACATTCACCTTCGTCGCGTTTTCCTCACGAGAAATACCGAGCAGGTCGTTTACGCCGACAAGCAGGAACTGAGACAGAACGATCGCAACGATCGCTACCATTGAAATCCAGACGATCTTGAAGATGCGGCGGTTACGCTTCGCCTTTGTCTTTTCGATCTTCTTCTCTTCCTTTTTCTGCTGCTTGAGCGCCTTCTTGGAATCGCGCTCGATTCGCTTCTTAGTATTGTCGTCAGAATAGGAATTGATCTCCATATTGCGCTTGCGACGACGCTGAGAACGCTCCTCAGTGACATTTCCGGGTTCTTCAAGGGGCTGATTCATTACCTCAGCAGACTGCGTATGAAGAGGCTCAGCCACATCGGACTGTTCTGCTCCTCTCCCGTCATATTCACCGCGGATCGCGTTCATATCGGCAGAACGCCTGAACTCCTCCATCTTCTTACGGCGGGTCGCCTCGATGGAATCCTCAGGATACCGGTTGCGTGAACTATCACTCATAATATTACTCCTTAATCTTTCTGACAGCGAGCAAGCTCGTTATCAGCGTATATTTCTGATGAAGCTATCGGTCACGATAACATTCATCGGAACATCAAAGTCATCGCCCTCGATTGCGGGCAATACGCTGTCGCCGTAGCACAGCGCAACTTTCACCCCGTTAAAATCAGAGAGAAAGCGGTCGTAGTAACCGCCGCCGAAGCCGAGGCGCATTCCGTTCATATCACAGCACAGACAAGGACAAACGCAGAGCGTATGCTCATCGGGGATGATCTTCTCGCTGTTCTGAGGCGGTTCAAGGATCCCGAAGCGTCCGGGACGCAGATCTGCAACCGAAATGATCTTTCGAAAGATCATACGGTGATCATCAAGACAAACCGGTAATCCGACAGTCTTATTATTCGCTAAAGCCGCGTGAATAATCATCGAAGTTGCGATCTCGAACGGTCGCGCCATATAAACGAGCACCGTATCGGAATTACGATATTCGGAGCTGATGACCAGGCGGGTTTGGATCTCATCATCCAGCGCTGTTTTACGGTCGAGGCACTGAGACAGATTCTTGCGCTTCTCAAGGTAAAAATCACGCAGATAAGGCTTGTCGAGAGAAGCGGGATTCACATTATTCATCAGCACTGCATCGAAGCGGCGATACGCTCCGCCTTGACCTCTCCCTCGATCTGTTCGACGATCTTAAAGCCGAAGTCAAGCGCAACTCCCGCGCCCTTCGCGGTAATGATCTTACCGTCGACGACAACCTTATCGGTGCTGAGCTTCGCGCTGAGCAGCTCGTCCTCAAAGCCGGGATAACAGGTAGCACGCTTGCCCATCAAAACGCCCATGCGTCCGAGGATAGAAGGCGCGGCACAGATAGCGCAAACATAAAGATCACGGGAAACGCAGAAGGATACAGCATCCCTGACGCGTTCTTCGGCATACAGGTTCTTCACGCCGGGCATACCGCCGGGCAGGATCACACCGGTGATATTCTCGTCGATCTCAAACTCGTCGATATGCATATCCGCCTGTACTGTGATATCATGTGTACCGCGGATCATATTGCCGCCGACACCGACCGTAGTAACGGGGATATCGGCACGGCGCATTATATCGATAGTTGCCAGAGCTTCGATCTCCTCAAAGCCGTCGGCTAAAAAGCAATAAAACATAAACAACCTCCAGATCAGAATGTTGAAACATAATCATTTGAATCTTGCGATACTTTTTGAATACAGGATATCGGGATGATAGCTGAGCTTCGCCTTACGAAGTCCTTCAAGCCCCATATCCTCTTCTCTGTTCACCAGCGTATAACGATCATAATGCTTGGCGAATTCATTGTTGATCACAGCATAGGCACCGTCAATGTCAAGCGCCTTCTCGAAATTCACATCACAGACGCAGCCGTTGAGTTCGCTCGCGATACACATCGCGGCTGGTTTTCCGTATACATACAGAACCAGACCGAACATCGCGAGCGCATCGAAGTTTTCGAACGCTTCACGGATGATGGACAGCTCGCCGGTATCTTCGGAACCCTCCTGCCAGCGCTCCGCGATCATCATCGCGTCGGAAAAGATGCCGGAGCAAAGCTCCCTGATCTCATAATCCTCATAAGTACGGATAAAGCGAGAGATGTGATTGCGCTTTGCATGGTATTTCTTACCCGCAAGCTCAGCGAGATGGGTACGCTCATAAATATAATCGGCAGCATCCCTGTCGTTCTCGATCATGACCTGTCCGGTGTAAAGATGACTCAACCTCTCGGCGTTCGTATCATTCAGCAGACCGATCAGCGGCTTGATACCGCGTTCCTTCGCGTCAGCAAGGACCTTATCAACAGCAGTTCGAAGGTCACCGCGCGTTAAAGGCAGCGCATATCCGCTGACATTACCGTTCATACCGTAACATTTATAATAGCTATCGCCGTCAAAAGCGATCTTGATATTATATTTATGTCGCCACAAAAAGGTATTGGCGAAGCTTACGTCACAGCCGATCTGTCCGCTCTCGCGGACAAAGCTGTCGATCAGCTCCTTATCCTCTAAGGTCGGTGTCCTGAAATCAAGCATCCTGACCTTCCTTTATCTTCGTCAGCAGTTCGTTGTTGATGTCCTCGATGGTGCGCATCTCGCCGTCACGGGAACAGCTGATCCTGAGCCAGCCGAGCTTCTCAATTGCGTAAAGAGCCGAGTCACGGCAACGAAGAAGATATTCCATGTTGCTCTCGTGGATATCCTTCTTACTTTCATCGCCCAGATAGCGTTCCGCCATCAGTCTCTGGCTGACGTCGGGATCGACGTCGAGGAAAAATACCTTATCGGGCGCGGGGAGCGCCAAGCGGTTATACTCGTAGTCAAAGAGCCATTCGGTATAGCTCTCGCGTTCATTCTCGGCAACCTTCACCATTTGATGGATGATGTTCGAGGTGGTGTAACGGTCGGCAATAATATAATCGTACTCGGCATAATCCTTCCCCCACTCGTTGAGATAGGATACCACACGATCGACCGCGTAAAAGGATGAGGCGGCGTAGGCATTCACATCATCGGGACTGGTACCGAGCTTACCCGCCAGATACATCTTTACCAAAGCGGAGGAATCACTCTTATAATCAGGGAAACTGACGGTACGCGCCTTAAATCCCTGTTGCTGTAATCTCTCGCAGAGCAGCTTCGTCTGAGTCGCTTTACCGGAACCGTCGAGACCGTCAATAACAATCAGCTTACTGTGTTTTTGCGCCATATAATTCCCTCACTTCCTTCATCTTTCCGCAGGACATCTTACCCTCGGGGCAGGGACCCGTCAGGCATGAGGGACCGAAATTCTTAAAGATGATCGGCGCAGCCTCGCGGCAGAGCATCAGCATCTGTCGCGCGACCTCACGGATCTCCCACTGAGCACGGTTACAGCAGCGGATAGCGAAGAAGTGGTTCAGCGTGCGCGCGTTAAAGGTGCAAATAATCTTGGTGGTGCAGGCATTGGGCAAAATAAAGCGAGCGTCCTCGTTCGCCTTTTTGATGAACTTATTATACATCGCCTTATCCTGTTCCTTAAACTGAGCGAGAATCTCGGCATCGGTGCCACTTAATTCTTCTGTAGAATATTCCTTCACATATCCTGCAGCGAGTGCGTCACGGATCTCGCTGTAAGCCTCGCTCATCTTATCGATCAGATCATTATAGATACCGCTCGCTTTCTCGTTCTTCGCAATTTCGGGCGGGGTAACATATTCGAAACGGTTGCCGTCTACGTATCGCTGGCTCTGCTGAGAATAGGAGGCGATACGGTGGCGCACCAGCTGATGGGAACATGCGCGGGAGATGCCCTCGATACCGAAGGTGAAGTTCGCATGCTCGATGGGGCTTGCATGACCGAGATCAGTCAGCATATTCAAAAATCGCTCGGTATTCTCCTCGTCGAGACCGTCACGGATGTGGTCGATATCGGTCGCCGAATAACACAGCTTCGCCGCCATAGCGACGGTCTGCTCAGGCATCGGCGTATAAGCTAACAGCTCTACCTTAATAGCCATAATAATCCTCCCAAATTCCAAAAGCACAGACTTTTCTTTTTAATCTTATTTATTGTATCATAAACGATGATAAGATTCAATAGCAAGTTTGTAACCATATTTACACAAAAAGCCCCGGATCCCCGAGGCTTAGGTTAAATAACGATTCCGATGAACAGACCGGCGACGAAGGCGGAAGCAGACGACGCCAGCGCTACGACGATCAACGGAAGTTCAAAGTAAGCAAGCACCAATGCGACAACTGTTCCGATCGCAGAGGTCAGCGTATTCCCCGTAGCATAGAAGATTGCGGGAAAGGTCATCGCTGACAATACAGCATACGGGATGTAGTACAGTACCGAATTGATGAAGCGTGAGCGAATCTTCCCGCGCACGGCAGCGAAGGGAATTACGCGGATCAGGTAAGTGGTCAGCGCCATCACGGCGATATATGCGACGATACTCATGCCTGCTCCTCCCCTCTCTCTTCCATATCGATCGGAAAGATCAATGCGGTAACGAGCGACGATACAAGCGCGGAGATGATCACAGCAAAACCCGAGGACAGATCAGGCAGAACGTAATGCAGGAGAATGCTCACTGCCGCCGCAAGGATCACGGCGAACAGCACCTTTCGGCTCATTTTCGCGGGAGGAATGATGATCGCGATGAACATGCCGTAGAGCATCAGCGACAGCGCTGCGCTGACTGCGGGGGGCATGATATCGCCCGCAACGGCGCCGAATAATGTACCCATACTCCACCCAAGAAACGGCGTGAAGATCAAGCCGTACATATAGGCGGGCTTGATCGGTTCAGGCTGAGCTGAAGCAACAGCGAAGATCTCATCGGTCACACCGTAGCCCGCGATCAGCCGATGCGGAAGCGTGAACGACGGGTCGAGCTTTTGTGACAGGCTCAGGCTCATCAGCGAATATCGCAGGTTGATGACGAGCTGACAGAGGATCATTTCGAGCATCGTACCGCCAGCGGCGATCACACCGACGCCTGCGACCTGACCCGCTGAGGTCAGATTCGTCACCGAGATACCGACCGCCGCGAGGATGGAAAGATTCTTTTGTATACACAGCACGCCGAAGCCAAACGATACGCTGAGATACCCCAGCATGATCGGCACACCGTGCCTCATTCCCTTTACAAACAGTTTTTGCATAATACCCTTTTACAAGCGGAACGCGGCTGACCCCAGCCGCGAACAGCGTATTCTTTATTTTTTCGTCAAAGCGCAGAATCTGTCGAACTCAGTGACATTGAAATTTGACAGATCAAAGAACTGCAGATCTTCCCTCAACACGAGATAAGCGGCGTTTTGATTCGCGCTCTTAGTGACTGTATCCTGCGTGATACTCTCGTAGATAAAGCGTTCCTTATACGGCAGGTAGGTCTGACCGTGGTTCATATTTGTCTTGCCCTGATAGTAGGCTGCATCGGTCTCGTCATAGAACATCGTCATGATCTCGCTGACCGTCCAGTAGCCCTCGCCTTGGATATCGGCGGAGATATAGAGCGTATCGGCAGGGCTCTCGGTGACGACCTTAACAGCGTCGCCGAAACCGGCATAAAATCTTCGCGAAATATCCTCGTTATAGGTCGTGAAGTAGGTGTTGACCATGATCACGCCCGCTACCGCCATCAACAGCGCAACGACATAACCCGCGAATTTGATCTCACGGATCACGATATACATACCTAAAGCGGCGAACAGCATCATGAAGTAATAGATGATGTTCATACGATTGACGTTGACGAAATTCGTCACGATACCGACCCACACGCCTGTCAGCAGTGCAAACATCGCGAGCGACTTACAGCCCTTTGATTTAAGCTTCGGAAAGCTGAGGATACCCGCGAAGAAAAGCGGGATCATAAAGGGGTACATCGTATAAAAATGCTCGATATCATTATGCGGCGCATCCTTGACCTGCAGGATAGTCGCGTTTAAGAAGTACTGCAGATTCTGTCCGAGCTGCCAGCCGATATTGTGTGTGAAGAACAGGATATCGGAGGAACGGCGGCTCTCCGGGAAGAACTGACAGGTCACAAAGGGAAGCTTGATGGTATCCCATTTAAAGTAATTGACCGCCATCGTCAGGATAAACGGCGCCGCGATCACAAGGTACACGAGGGCACAGATCAGTACATGGCGCACCTTGACCTTCTTTCGAATCAGATAATAGATCGACGTCACCAGCAGGAACACCGGTATCGTATAGATGGTGATGCCGTAGCAGTACATGCACAGTCCGAAAAACGCCATCGAGATATACAGCCAGCGCTTCTTACCGCTGAGTCCCTTACCGAAGAAATAGACGCCGCCCATAAAGAAATGCGGGAGAAGGTTACAATCCAGCGCCCAACGGCTTTGGACAAAATGCCACGGATTCAAGGCGACGATCAGCGCCGCACACAGCGCAGCGCGCTTACCGAAATGATCCTTGACAAAGAGATAGAGGAACATCCCGCCGAGTAAGCTCATCAAGAGGGACGGCATACGCGCCGTGATCGGATTCAGACCGAAGATCTTGACAAAAGGCGCGACCATATAGGAAAGCAGAGAGCTCATCTGACCGTAACCCCATGCGTAAAGATGCGCAGGGTGCCACGTGCCGAAGCGATCGGTGCCGTAATCAGCGAGCGCCTTTCCGTCGACAGCAGCCATCGCGCCGTCCTGATTCATTCCGCCGGGAACAGATCCGAACTGCCATACGCGGATCAGCACGCCGATCACAATGATCATAATCAAGATGATACGGTAGATGGTCGGATCAATCTCACCATTACTGCGCGGGAGCTTCAGCGATTTACCGGTCTTAGCCTCTGCATAATCCCTGACATAAAAGCTGATCACAGCCGCAATCGACAACAATGTCGTGATGATCATAAAGATGATATTCAATGTTGGCATGAACTGAGTCATAGCAAAACAATCCTTTATCAATTACTCCGGACAAAATCTTCAAATAACGCTGTACATCACAATAACATAAAAAACACCAAAAATCAAGATAAATACATTTAAATAGTATATTTGCGAGCTTTCTACGAACAGTTCAATTCAGTAAATTTTGGAAATTATAAAATTTTTCAAAAAAATTCCTTCATATCTGTCATACTGTTGTCATAGTCGGTGTGTTATGCTATAGCCACAGTCAAGGGAACGAGCTTGAAGCTCGAACCAATCCGCCGATCAAAAAGACTGCTGAATATAAAGAAACGACGGCGGAACAAAACAGTCATTTACCAAAAACAATAATAAAACAAAAATCAGGAGGGAATTAAAATGACTAACAACAGCATGAACAACTACAACGGCAGACACTTCAACTACAACAGACACGACGAGAGAGATCGAATGCTCACAGCGATGAAGAAGTCGAAAGCAAGAAGCCGCAGATTCGTCATCGGTACGGTCGCAGCCGCGCTGGTCGCCGTGATCGCAGCAGGCGCAATGGTATTCGGCGTGATGAACGCTCCCAAGCTCACCAACACCGCCCCCACCACCGCGATCTCCGTCAAGGCAGCGACTCCCGCTCTTGCGAATAACAAGACAGCAGCTACTCAGCCCGCAACGACCGCAGCACCTACACAGGCAGCTCAGAAGTCTGAAGCACAGAAAACCTTTCAGCCTGCACCCGCGGCACAGCCCACTCAGCCGAGCACTACCGCTCCTGCTCCCGCCCCGACTCAGGCTCCTGTTAAAGATCGCATCGACAACGTAAACGGCGAGCGTATCTACATCGACACCAAGCGAGTCGCTCCCGCAAACAGCGGTACGCCCTATCACTTCTACGCCAACGGCAAGACCTCTTACGGCTTCGACTGGACCTACAAGGCAGATAACGCCAACTTCCTGCTCCGTTGTGACTACAACTTCAACAAGCAGCAATATGACTTCCAGTTCTACGGCGTGACCCCCGGTACCAGCCATGTTACTCTGTACTACAACACCGACGACAATGTACAGGTGCCCGTCACTATGACGATCAATGTCGACGGCAACCTCAACGTTTCCGCAGCATAAAAACGAAATTACTTTTCTTGAATTCTTCCTTACACAATCTTAAACCACTCGTCTGATCAGGCGGGTGGTTTGGTTATCAGTAGAGTAGATAAAAGGCAAAAAAACTGTCGGCATCCGGATAAAAAGATCAGGATACCGACAGGTTTCATTTGGTACGAGTGTTCATTCTTATCTGTCCTGCTTTTCTTCGTGATATTCTTTTTCGGTATTAACATTCCAAATATTATCCTTGTTAGTTTCACCTGAAAGAATATTTTTTACTGTTTCAAATGACGTACACATACTGTGATCAATATTATTGTAGCGATGTTGACCATTGCGCCCTACACAGAAAAGATTAGGAATGGTATTAAGATAGTCTCTTAGCTCATCCATATGGTCGTACGTATCAAAGTAAGCGGGATATGCCTTTTTAACACGCTCAACGTGCGAATCAAGCACTTCGTTTTCGTTGCTAATTATTCCCATTGCGACCATTTCTTTGATAGCCATTTTAGCGAAATCATTGTCACTCATA
>CAMVDB010000009.1 GCA_947166135.1 uncultured Clostridia bacterium
GGCTTGTCCTCGATATCGTAGCTGACCTCGAGCATGCGGTGGATGGTCTTGGCTTCTTCTCCCGTGACCGTCGTCATGCGCTGGGCGGCTCTGCCGGTCGGAGCGCATAAGGTCACCTTCTCGCCGCTCTCCTTCAAGAGCCGGATGATCGCGTTGAGGGTGGTGGTTTTACCGGTGCCGGGTCCTCCCGTGAGGATCAGCAGACCCGTATTCAGCGCCGCGGTGATCGCGTCCTTCTGACGCTTCGCGTATTGTATCCCCGTGCTTTCTTCGATCTGTCTAATCTTTTCCTCAGCGCCGGAGATCTGCATGGCGGGGTAACGCTGCAGCATTTTGATACGCGCCGCGATATAGGCTTCACCGTCGTACAGAGAGGGGAGGAAGATACAGTCCTTCTCATCGATGGTATCAAAAACAAGGGTGTTGTCCTCGATCATCTCTTTGAGTGCCGATTCACAGGATTCGGGCTCGATCTCCAAGAGGCTCGCGGTGGTATGAACCAGCTTATCCTGCGGCAGACAGGTGTGACCGTTGAGTCGGTTGTGACTGAGTACAAAGGCGAGCGCCGCCCGTACCCTGACGCGGGAGTCCTTCACGCCGTCGTGGGACAGGGCGATCATATCGGCAGTCTCAAAGGAGATCCCCATCCCTTCTTCACACAGGATGTAGGGATTCTCCTCGATAGAGGCGATGGCGTTGTTGCCGAGCTTCTTCCAGATACGCACCGCGGCGTTCGCGGAGATATTGTAGGCGGCGAGATACACCATCAGCTCGCGGATTCCGATGACGCGTTTAAGCTGTTCGCTGATATCCTGCGCCTTCGTCAGCGAGATTCCCTTGAGCTTTGCGACCCTTTCGGGGTCGGTCTCGAGAACGGTCAGTGTGTCAGAACCGAACTCCGTGACCAGCCGTCGTGCCGTGGAGGGTCCGATCCCTTTGATCGCGCCGCTGGAGAGATATTTGAGGATGCCGTCGAGGTTCTCGGGCATCATGCGCTCAAATGCGGTTACCGCGAACTGCTCGCCGTAGGTGGGATGATTCTTGAATACGCCGAAGAGCTTGACCGTTTCGCCCTCGCTGACCAGCGGGATGATACCGGTCGCGGTGATGAGCGCTTCTTCGCCGCTGAGCTCCAGTACGGTATAGCCGTTTTCTTCGTTACGGTAGATGATCGACTCCACCTGACCGCTTAGTTCAAATAACTGTTCGTTAGACATCATTGATCCTGTACGTAATAGCGTTTGTTGTTCTTACCGACGCCGAGCATGACCTCCGCGAGTCCCAGTCCCGAGAAGCGCGAGAACATGCCGAGGGTGATCCTGCCGCCGAGTAAGGTGACTTCGTCATCATAGCTGACGTCCTTATCCACCTTGACGCACATCATGTTCATGCCGACTGCGCCGACGACGGGGTACAGCTTACCTTTGATCTCGACGACTCTGCCGCTGCCGTTATGACCGATACCGTTATTATAGCCTACGGGCAGTACTGCGATACGGATATCCTCCGTTGCTTCATAGCCTGCGGAATAGCCGATGTGTTCACCTGCCTTGACGTCCTTGAGCTGGATGATATGGGTCTTCATCGAGATCGCGGGCTTTAATTCGATCTCAACGTCGCGGATGGTTTCGCTTAGGTGGTATTTCTTCTGAAAATGCTTATCTCTCGCGGCACGCAGCTTGTTCTTGATACCGCCGCCGTAGCTCTCGGGAGAGATATTGTAGCCGTACATCACCAGCCCCATGCGCGTCGCGGTAGCGATCTCATCCTTCGGATGCGCCATCATGGCGATGCCGCTGCCGAGATGTACCAGCGGAATACGGCTCAGATCGAGCAGGGAAGTCAGCTCCTTGAAACTTGCGGTCTGAGCGTCATAATAGGGGTCGAAGATACCTGCCGTGGCGTAGTGCTGATAAACGCCCTCCAAGGTATGGATCGAGGCGTCGATCAGGTCAGCCGCCTTCTTCACCTCCTGCTTGTCCTTGAAGCCGAGTCGGTTGAAGCCCGAGTCGATCTGTAAATGCAGGGAGAAGGCGTGCTTGCAGGGATTCTTCAGAAGCTGTTCGAGGTAATCGAGATCGGGGATCGCCAAGGTCAGGTTCAGCTCGGCAGCGTCGTCGATACGATCCATCGCGACAGGCTCAAGACAGAGGAGCTTTGCGGACTTGTTATGGCGGCGAAAATCCTCCGCTTCATCCACCGAGGATACGGCAAAGTAGCGGATCCCGCCCTCATACAGGGCGTTGACCGACTCGTAGCCGTGACCGTAGGCGTCGCCTTTGACGATACCAATATGGGTCTTATATTCCGGATATTTCGCGAGCAGCGCTTCGGCATTATGCTTCAAGTTGCTCAGATTGATGATGGTATAGGTGTCAGTCATGATAACCCTCCGTTATGTTCGTTGCAGCACAGCCTTGATAAAGGGTGCGGCAATCTAAACAGATATATACATACAGATTAATTATATCATGGTGCAATTATTGCTTTCTGCCGTAAGAGAAAATTAACGAATATTCCGATTTTGTTACAATACTTGAATTTCTTACCGTTTTAGGCTATAATAAGGCGAATTCTTTGTATGATACTATTATTATCAGTTTTGACAGATAGGAAATGCTTATGAAAAAGTTTCTGACCATTTTGATATGCAAGCTTCTGCGCTTTGTCGGTAAGCTGATTGGCAAGGGCAGCAGTATGCCCGGACAGGTCGCCTTGAAGCTCTGTCCCGATATCTTAAAGCGCATGGAATTGCCCCGGTACATCATCGCCATCACCGGCAGTAACGGCAAGACCTCTACCGTCGAGATGATCGCCCATATCCTGACCCGCGCGGGCAAGTCGGTCGCTTGGAACCGCGAGGGCTCCAACCAGATCGAGGGCGTTACCACGATGGTGCTCTCCAACGCGACCTTATCCGGCAAGGTCAAGAGCGATATCCTTTTGATCGAGAGCGACGAGCGCTACGCGCGCAAGACGTTCAGCTATATCAATGTGACGGATTACGTCATCACGAATCTGTACCGCGATCAGCTGACCCGCAACGGTCATCCCGAGTTTGTATTTGACGCGATCGCCGACAGCGTTCACGACGGCACCCGCCTGATCCTCAACGCCGACGATCCGCTGGTGTCCGTCTTCGGCCACGACAGAGAGAATGTAGTTTGGTTCGGAGCAGACGAGCTTTCCACCGATACCAAGGAGCTCGACAGCGTCTATAATGACGGCGCTTACTGTCCGATCTGCAAGGCGCCGATGTTCTATACCACTCATCACTACAACCATATCGGACACTATCGCTGCACCGCCTGCGGCTATCACCGCGAGGATACCGATTTCACCATCACGTCAGTCGATATGAAGAAGGGCGAGCTGGAGATCAACGGCAAATATCATATCTCCTTAGCACTGAAATCACTCTATAATATCTATAATATTTTAGCGGCGTTCACGGTTGCTTCTCTGGTCGGTATCGACGGGGAAAAGATCGCCCGGGAGATGAACGATTATGTGCTGAAAAACGGCAGAGTCATCAACTTTAAGCTCGGCTCTCGCAAGGGTACGCTGCTCACCAGTAAGCACGAGAACAGCGTGTCCTACGATCACTCCCTGCGTGTGGCGTGCGCCTGCGAGGGCGGCTGCGACGTACTGATCATCGTAGACGCGATCAGCCGCAAGTACTTCACCGGCGACGTATCGTGGCTGTGGGACATTGACTTCGAAATGCTCGGCGACGATAATATCCATGAGATCGTACTCGCGGGCACCTACGTCAACGACCTCGCCGCTCGATTCTCTTATACCGACATTCCGAAGGATAAGATCCGTCTGTACGAGAGCATAGACGACGCGGTAGGTTACCTCGACAGCGGTCGTAAGGAGTATATCTACGCGATCACCTGCTTCTCGGATAAAGATAAGTTTCTAGCGGACGTTGAGGAGGTTTAAGATGAAGCTGCTGCATTTATACTACGATATCATGAACCTCTACGGCGATTACGCCAATATAAGCGCCGTGAAGCGGATGCTGGAAAAGAGCGGGGAAGAGGTCGCCGTCGATAAGCTCAGCCTGTCTGATGAAGTGACCCTTTCCGACTACGACTTCATCTTCATCGGTTCGGGTACCGAGAAGAATCAGAAGGTTGTTTTGAAGGACATCGTAAAGTACAAAGATGCCTTGAAGGATTATATCGAATCCGGAAAGGTGCTTCTGATGACGGGTAATTCCTTCGAGCTGCTCGGCGACCTGATCACCGACGGTCAGGGTAAAGAGCACAGGGGATTGGGTTATTTCAAGTATGAGACCATCGAGAAGAGCGGCGTCCGCATGACGTCCGATATCATCTGCACCGCGTCCTTCCTCGATCGTCCGCTGGTCGGCTTCATCAACAAGTCAAGCGTGATCTTCGGTATCAACGATACCCTGTTCCATACACAGTTTGGTATCGGCAACTCCGACGACGACAAGACCGAGGGTATCCGTTATAAAAACTACTTCGGCACACACCTCACAGGGCCCGTATTAATGAAGAATCCTCATTTTCTGACCTATATCACTGCTTTGATCCTCGGCAGAGAGCCCGAAGCAGCACATCTGACCTACGAGCAAAAAGGCTACGAAACAACCCTGAGAAAGCTCAGCGAGCGCGCTCAGGGATAACGGAGGGATAATTATGGCGATGTCGGCTACCAAATGGCTGATGAATAAATTCAAGGATATCAACCGCGAACGCTTCGACAAGCATGTTGAGATCATCCATAAAAACACCGGTAAAAGCAAGTTTTACATCCGCATGGATATGCTGTGGAATTTCCTCACCCGAGGTACGGGCTACACGGATTACTTCCGCTGTAACTTCATCGAGCTGAATTCCCGCGAGAAGGATACCTTCGCGACCGCGAAGAAGTTCTATAAGCTGCTTGCATACCTCAACAGTGAGGAATACCTGGTCGTTCTCAACGATAAGCTGATCTTCGACGAGCTGTTCAGAGAATATCTCGGACGTGATTTCATCAATCTGCAAGTAAGCTCCGTCGATGATTTCAAGGCTTTTCTAAGCGATAAAACGACGGTTTTCGCGAAAGAGAACCACGGAGAGGGCGGTCACGGCATTACCAAGATCCGCGTCTCGGATATTGCCGACGCCGAAGCGCTTTATCATCAGCTCAGGAAGAACGGTCAGCTGCTCGTAGAAGACGCAATCATCCAGCATGAGGACTTGAACCAGATCAATCCCTACGTCGTCTGCTCCTTCCGTATCATCACCCTGTACAAGGACGGGAAAGCGACCATGATCGCCAACGCCATGCGTATCAATCAGGATGAAGCCGAGGTCATCGGCTGTACCAACGACCTGTATTTCAGCATCGGCGCCGACGGTAAGATCGACAGCAACGTCGTTGATGATTACGGCGAGGTCTACGACACCCATCCCATGACCGGCAAGCGATTCTCGGACGTCTATATCCACGGTGTGCAGGAAGCGTTCGATATGTGCGTCGAGGCGCATCAGCGCATCCCTCAGGTGCGTTACATCGGCTGGGACGTCGCCTTCTCGGTGAACGGTCCCGTGATGGTTGAGGGCAACGAGTACCCCGGGTACGGACTTGTCCAGCACTTCAAGCTGCGCGATAAGCGCACCGGTCACCTTAAAGAGATCGCCGACGTTCTCGGCGACGAGTATTATCAGATCAAGCTGTAAGCAGTATAAAAGCTGTCACTCCGTTGCGGAATGACAGCTTTCCTTATGCGAGGGAATCCGCGATCTCGATGAAGGGATACTCCCGCTGCATGAGCCTTGCGATATCATAAGCCGGATCATTTTCCCGACAAACGCAGAGAATACAACTGCCTCTTGTACTTTTGCAGAGTCTCGCCGCCCGCCGTATCCTCAACTCGGCGTTATCGGCTTTCAGATCGTTCAGTACGATCAGGAGCTCGCCTTTTCCTCTGCAGGACAGGTTCAGCAGCGCCGAGATAAAGGAGCTTAGACCGATGATTGCGAAGAATACCAATAGTATCATACAGAATATGTACATCAACTCACCTCACCTTATATTATTAGTTTGATCGTAAATTGTGCATGATTCATTCCGTTTTGACCATACTAACCTTACCGGAATACCGGCAATAACTATTGAGGTGACAAGATGTTAAAAGAAAATAACCCGAACCGCTCGATCCACTGCACCGTTGATGAGTGTAAATACCATTACGGCGAAGATAACTACTGCTCGCTCGACAGTATCATGGTGGGCTCTCATGAGAAGAACCCCACCGACGAGAGCTGCGTAGACTGCCGCTCCTTCGACTGCGATAAGAGCTGTATGCACTGATCGCGCACGCCTCCCTCTGATGAGGGAGGTTTTTTTCACCTTTTTATGAGGGCTTACATAGTATATACTGTATTCTTTGATGAGGTGATGGGATTGAAGATTGCAGTCATCGGCGGCGATAAGCGGATGTTATTTGCGGCGAAGGAACTACTGAATGACGGTCATAAGGTCTGTATCGCGGGCTTTGACTCATTGTTGAGCCTGTGTGATATTCGGATCACGGATATCGTAACTGCGGTATCGTGGGCGGATATGATCATCCTGCCTGTTATGCCGGTCAAGGGCGGTTATCTCAACGCGCCGTATACGTCTGATAAAGTCAGGATCGGAGAGCTGCTCCGACTGACCGGTGAGAAGCCGGTGTTCAGCGGTTCGGCACAGCTTCTGTTGCCGTATAAGCATCACACCCTGTACGATTATTCCGCGCGGGAGGATTTCACCTACCGTAACGCCGAGCTGACCGCCGAGGGCGCCTTGAGCCTGATCCTCAGCGACTACGAGGGCTCGGTCTGCGGCAGCAATATCCTCGTGACAGGCTACGGCAGGATCGGCAAGCTCCTGTCCGATATGCTGTATCATTTAGGCGCCGCGGTGAACGTCGCGGCGCGAAAGGACGCCGACCGCGCGCTGATCGGTCTGAAAGGCATGCGAGCCGCTGACTTCCCCGATATCGATTACGGCGCTTATGATATCATCTTCAATACCGTTCCCGCTCCCGTAATCGGGGCAAAGGCGATCGACAGCATGCGTGAGGATGTGTTCATCGTAGACCTCGCGTCCCTTCCCGGCGGCGTAGACTTCAACAGAGCTGGAGAGAGAGGACTCAGCTGTATTCACGCCCTGTCCCTCCCGGGAAGCACGGCGCCGCTCGCGGCGGGACGCATCATCAAGGATACCATCATGACTATACTGTCCGAGTCAAACAGCTCGGTATGAAGGAGGAAAACGGTGGAAAAGATAACTGTAGGCTATGCGATGACAGGTTCCTTTTGCACCTTTGATAAAAGTCTGAAAGAGATGTCGCGGCTCTGTGCCGACGGATATGAGCTCTTGCCGATCATGTCCGAGAACGCCTATATGACCTCGACGCGCTTCGGAAAGGCGCGGGAAATCGTCACGAAGGTCGAGGATATCTGCAAAAAAAGCGTGATCCATACCATCAGCGGGGCGGAACCCATCGGTCCGAAGGAGCTTTGCGACGTGCTGGTCGTCGCGCCGTGTACCGGAAATACGCTCTCGAAGCTCGCGCTGGGTATCACCGATACGCCTGTCGCGATGGCGGTGAAGTCCCAGCTTCGTATCGGCGCGCCGGTGGTGCTGTGTATCGCGTCAAACGACGCCTTAGGAGCGTCCGCCGAGAACATCGGGAAGCTTTTGAACCGCAAGAACGTCTATCTCGTGCCGGTCTCTCAGGATGACCCCGAGAACAAGCCGAATTCACTGGTGGCTGACTTCACCATGATCCCTGCATGTGTGCAGCTCGCGCTTGAAGGTAAGCAGGCTCAACCGATATTCAGATGAAGCCGTAGGGCAGAGGAGTATTTGAACTTTTCTGCCCTAAAATATTGAAATGCTCTCGGTTTTGTGCTAAGATAAGTGTTTAGATAAGGAGGGATGGCTTTGAAATTCTGCAAAACCTGTAAAGTCCTTTGCTTTGACAACACATTACCCGCGAACGGCTGCAAGCATAAGATCGCCGAGATCACCGATATCAACGAGCCTGTACGGCTGTGTATCGTCGGCGGTACCGAGCGCGCGATGCTGACCGGTATGCTGAAGGATGAGGGGATCCCCTATATGGAGGAGAACGTCCAACCCCAGGGCGTGGCGAACGAGATCGTCACCGGTTACGACGTGAAGCTCTCGAATATCAGCCTTGTCGTACCGTTCCAGGCGCTGCCTAAGGCGAGCGAGCTGTTGAGCTCTCTCGAGACCGTACCCAACGAGATCGAGCCTCATATAGACGAGATCAAAGCGCAGATCGCGCATCTGAAAGGTTCGAACAAAGAGGACAAGCCCATGAGCGCCGCGAAGCGAACCACCGTCAAGGTGCTCTCCGTGATCGCGCTTCTGATCGTGATCGCTCTGGTCGTTTTCGGAACCGACGCGATCACCTCATGGATCAAAAGTCTTTTCTGAGAATTTTCAACCGATATAATATTTTGGAGGTAATTTGATATGAAACTGGATTCTTTATGCGTACAAGCCGGCTATGAGCCGCAGAACGGCGAACCCCGCGTTCTGCCGATCATGCAGAGCACGACCTTCGTCTATGACAGCGCCGAGACCATGGGCAAGCTGTTCGACCTGACCGCCGAGGGCTGCTTCTACACCCGACTGGCGAATCCCACGCTGAATGCTGTCGCCGCTAAGATTGCCGCATTAGAGGGCGGCGTCGGCGCGATGCTGACCGCCTCGGGTCAGGCGGCTTCGCTGATCAGCATCACCAATATCTGCAAGGCGGGCGATCACGTCATCGCTTCCGCCGCGATCTACGGCGGTACCTTTAACCTGTTCAACAAGACCCTGCGCGATCTGGGTATTGAATTCGACTTCGTCAGCCCCAACATCTCCGCAGAGGATCTTCAGAAGGCTTTCAAGCCCAACACCAAGGCGGTTTTCGTCGAGACCCTGACCAATCCTTCTCTGGACGTCATCGACATTGAGCTTTTTGCGAATATCGCTCATGCGCATCATGTGCCGCTGATCGTTGACAATACCTTCGCGACCCCGATCAACTGCCGTCCCTTCGAGTGGGGCGCGGACATCGTGGTTCACTCCACCTCCAAGTACATGGACGGACATGCCGTCTCGCTGGGCGGCGTCATCGTTGATTCCGGCAATTTCGACTGGACGCAGGGCGATTATCCCATGCTGACTACGCCCGACGAGACCTACCACGGCACCATCTACACCGAGCAGTTCGGCAAGGCGGCATACATCACCAAGTGCTGTACCCACCTCATGCGTGATTTCGGCGCCCAGCAGTCGCCTCAGAACGCGTTCCTGCTGTTCCTCGGTCTTGATACCCTTGCGCTGAGAATGGAGCGCCACTGCTCCAACGCGCAGAAAGCGGCTGAGTTTCTTGAGAAGCACGACAAGGTCGAGTGGGTCAACTATCCCGGTCTTGAATCCAATCAGTATTATGAGAGAGCGAAGAAGTACATGCCTCACGGTACCTGCGGCGTTATCTCCGTCGGTATCAAGGGCGGTAAGGAAGGCGCTGTCCGCTTCATGGAGGCGTTAAAGCTCGCCAAGATCGTTATTCACGTTGCCGACGCCCGCACCTGCGTACTGCATCCCGCGTCCACGACCCACCGTCAGCTCACCGATCAGCAGCTGATCGACGCCGGTATCGCTCCGAACATGGTACGTCTGTCCGTCGGTATCGAGGATCCCGAGGATATCATCGCCGACCTTGCTCAGGCGCTGGAGAACGTGTAAGTATGGACGGAAGGTTTACCTGCGCCATCATCGTCGCCGCCGGCGACAGTACCCGCATGGGTTATAAGCTCAGTAAGCAGCTTATCCCGCTCAACGGAAGAGCCGCGATCGAATACACCTTAAAGGCGTTCCAGAACTGTGATATGATCGACGAGATCGTCGTCGTGGCGCGTCCCGTCGATATCGAGAATATCGCCGAGGTCGCCTTCAAGTTCAAAAAGGTCAGCACCGTTACGGCGGGCGGCTCCACCCGTATGGCTAGCGTCAGAAAGGGCATTCATGCCGCCGATAAGCGCGTAACGCATTTTGCGATCCATGACGGCGCGCGCGTGCTGATCACCCCCGAGGAGATCGAGAGAGTGCTTTCCGTCGCCTATGAGAACGGTGCCGCGACCCTTGCGACTCCCGTCACCGATACCGTGAAGACCGTCGGTGAGGACGGGGCGATCCTCTCGACTCCCGACCGTTCCTCTATGTGGGCGGTACAGACGCCTCAGGTCTTTGAGAAGGATCTGTACAAGCGGGCGATGGGTAACGCGCTTCTGAATAACCTCGACGTGACGGACGACTGCTCGATAGTCGAAGCCATCGGAGAGAAGGTGCTGACCGTTCGCGGCGAATACTCGAATATCAAGCTGACAACGCCGGTGGATATCACGATCGCCGAAGCGTTATTATCGAAAAGGAAGTGACAGACATGCGGATCGGACACGGTTACGACGTACATCGTTTAAAGAAGGGCAGAGACCTGATCCTCGGCGGCGTCGAGATCCCTTATGAAAAGGGTCTTGACGGACATTCCGACGCGGATGTTCTGCTGCATGCCGTGATGGACGCGCTCTTAGGCGCTGCCGCTCTCGGCGATATCGGCAAGCTGTTCCCCGATACTGACCCCAAGTACGAGGGCGCCGACAGCGCTAAGCTCCTCTGGGAGGTCGTCGGCGAGCTTAAGGAAGCGGGCTTCAAGCCCCATAACATCGACTGCACGATCTGTGCCCAGGCGCCGAAGCTTGCGCCCTATATCGATGAAATGCGCGCGAATATCGCGGTAGCCTGCGGCTTAAAGAAGTCCGCCGTCAGCGTCAAGGCGACGACAGAGGAGGGCTTGGGCTTCACCGGCTCGGGCGAAGGCATTTCCGCCACAGCTGTTTGCCTGATCGAGGAAATATAAGCTGTTGACCGTAAAATACGCAAAGAGAATATATCACGCACCTCTCTCATACATATATGGGGAGAGGTGCTTTTTATGTTCAAAAAATGCTTTACCATCCTGTTATCGGCGATAATCCTCACCATTCCCGTCCTGTCCGTATCGGCATTGACAGAGGAGGAGATCTCTGCTCCGGCGGCGATCTTGATGGACGCAAACTCGGGTAAAATTCTGTTTGAGAAAAATGCGCATGAACAGCGACCCTGTGCTTCGATCACCAAGGTCATGACCCTCACGCTCGTGATGGAGGCTGTCGACAGCGGCAAGATCCACATGGACGACGTGGTGACGGCGTCACAGCACGCGGCGTCAATGGGCGGCTCGGATATCTGGCTCGAGGAAGGTGAACAGATGACCGTTGACGACATGATTAAGGCGACGGCGGTAGCCTCCGCCAACGACGCGGCGGTAGCGCTCGCGGAGTTCGTCAGCGGCAGCGAGGAGGATTTCGTAGCCGCGATGAACATGAAGGCGCAGGAGCTGGGAATGACCGAGACCGTGTTCAAGAACTGTAACGGACTGGATGAGGACGGTCATATTACCTCTGCTTACGACGTGGCGCTGATGTCACGCGAGCTGATGAAGCATAAGAAGATTTTCGACTACACCAATATATGGCTGGATTCCCTTCGAGGCGGCGAGACCCAGATCGTCAACACCAATAAGCTCTTAAAAACCTACAACGGTATTACGGGGCTGAAAACCGGTACGACCGGCGCGGCGGGTTCATGTATCAGCGCGACAGCCGAACGAGACGGCATGAGCCTGATCGCGGTCGTGCTGGGCGCCGACAGCGGCAAGGAGCGCTTCAAGGACGCTGCGACCCTGCTGGATCACGGTTTCGCGAATTACGAGTGCAGAAAGCTGAGCCTGAATGATACTCTCGAGCCGATTGCCGTTGTGGGCGGTATGCAGGACACTGTAAAGCTGCTGTGCGATCAGAGCGCCTCGCTGACCGTGCCGAAGGGCGAGGGCGAAGCGATCGAGCAGAGCATCAGCCTGCCCGAGCATATTTCCGCTCCCGTCAGCAAAGGCGACAGGGTAGGGGAGCTGAGCTTTTCACTGAACAGCGAATCGATCGCGAAGTTCGATATCACCGCCGCAGAGAATGTTGAGAAAAAGAGCTTCGGCAGCATCCTTTCGCTGTTGTGGCAGTCGCTGATCGGAATGTGAATTCGGAGAATGAATAACGGTGATGGGCGGGCTAAGCCCGCACCCGGATTATAATAAGCTTGATTACGGAACAACACCGGTGACTCTATATAGAGCAGTTACTTTCCGAGGCTCCCTTTGGTAAAGGGAGCTGTCCCCGAACGGGGACTGAGGGATTGCATAAATCGATCGACCGAAGAGAGATACGCTTCTCTGTTCTCCTCACAACATCTTGTGCCGCTGATCTCATCCTCCAACAAAATTTAGCTTTTATTCATAATTAATGCGATAAAATTGTTGCAAACGGGCTTGAAATATAGTATAATACGGTTATTAATATGAGAAGAAGTGTGTATATTTCTTCTTGGGAATTTTAAGGAGGGTATTTCATGCCTACAACTCTTAGTGATAAGCATTTACAGGGCTTTTTGGGTGCTGACGAATACGTCGGTATCGCTCCCGCGGTAAAAGCGGCTCACGAGGCGCTTCATTCCGGTCAGGGACTGGGCAACGATTTCATCGGCTGGCTCAATCTGCCTACTGACTATGACAAGGAGGAGTTCGCCCGCATCAAGGCTGCTGCCGAGAAGATCAAGAAGAACTCCGATATATTCGTCGTGATCGGTATCGGCGGCTCGTATCTGGGCGCCCGTGCCGCGATCGAGTTCATCAAGTCCCCGAACTACAACGCGCTGTGTAAGGACACCCCGCAGATCTACTATACCGGTAACTCCATCAGCTCCAACGCTCTCTCCGAGCTGCTCGAGATCTGTGAGGGCAAGGATGTTTCCATCAACATGATCTCCAAGTCCGGTACCACTACCGAGCCCGCGATCGCGTTCCGCGTATTCCGCGAGATGCTCGAGAAGAAGTACGGTAAGGACGGCGCCAAGGAGCGCATCTTCTGCACCACCGATAAGGCGCGCGGCACCTTGAAGCAGCTCGCCGACCGCGAGGGCTACGAGACCTTCGTCGTTCCGGATGACGTCGGCGGACGTTACAGCGTTCTGACCGCTGTCGGTCTTTTACCGATCGCTGTTTCCGGCGCGGATATCGACGCGCTCATGCAGGGCGCAAAGGACGCTCAGGATAAGTTTGCCGAGCCCGACCTTGAGAAGAACGACTGCTATAAGTACGCTGCGATCCGCAATATGCTCTACAACAAGGGCAAGTCCACCGAGATCCTCGTAAGCTACGAGCCCGCCTTCACCCTGATGAACGAGTGGTTCAAGCAGCTCTACGGCGAGAGCGAGGGCAAGGATCAGAAGGGTATCTTCCCGGCATCCGTCATCTTCTCCACCGACCTGCACAGCATGGGTCAGTACATCCAGGACGGCAGACGCAACCTCTTCGAGACCGTTGTCCTCTTTGATTCCGTTCAGAGAGAGATCACCCTCGGTACCGATCCCGAGAACGTAGACGGTCTGAACTTCCTCTCCGGCAAGACCATGGAGTTCGTCAACCGCAAGGCGTTCGAGGGTACTGTCCTCGCGCATAATGACGGCGGCGTACCCAACATCGTGCTCACCGTTGATAAGATGGACGAGTATAACCTCGGTTACCTGATCTATTTCTTCGAGAAGGCTTGCGCGATCTCCGGCTACATTCTCGGCGTGAACCCCTTCAACCAGCCCGGTGTTGAGAGCTACAAGAAGAACATGTTCGCTCTCCTCGGCAAGCCCGGCTATGAAGATCAGAAGGCTGCTCTCGAAGCAAGATTAAAGTAAGTTATCAGTTCTACAGACTGTTATAAAACATAGGAGGAATGTACAAATGGTTACATTAATTATTGGTAAAAAGGGCTCCGGCAAGACCAAGAAGCTCATCGCTCTTGCTAACGAGGCTGTCGCCAAGTCCAGCGGTAACGTAGTCGTTATCGAAAAGGGCAACGGTCTGACCTACGACGTCACCCACAAGGCGCGTCTGGTCGACACCGACGTATACGGCATCAAGGGCTACGACATGCTGCTGGGCTTTATCAGCGGTATCTGCGCGGGTAACTACGACGTTACCGATATTTTCGTTGATTCCACCTTCAAAATCGCTCCCGCCGGCGTAGAGGGCATCGAGGACTTCGTCACTAAGCTGAACGCTCTCGCTGAGGAGAGCGGCGCGAAGATCACCCTGCTGGTATCTTCCGACGAGGCAGGTCTCCCCGAGGGCTTAAAGGCTGTCTGCGAAGAGATCTGATCGCTTATCAATCAAATCAACTGCCGCTCCGTAAGGGGCGGCTTTTGCTTTATGAAAGACGAGGAGTTAGGAGTTCTATAAACGTCGCAAAACGTCGCATAGAAGTTGTAGGGCGTAGGGCTCGTCGGGGGCGCGTATCAGACGACCCCTACATGTTTTTTTGAAACACTTCCTTTTCGATAGCGATGTATTTTCGAAATAACGCATCAATCTTTGATGAAATCAAATGAATTACAAGATTTTTACTTGACAAAAACCCGCTGTCTTATTATAATAATTACCAGCGTTTAATGTAGATAACTGTGCGGAGGTACTATGCTGTTAGATTTGAAAGAGCTTTTCGTTTCCGACGGCGCCTGTAAGGACGTCAGTTATACGCTTTCGATGAGCGACGTCGAGATCGCCGGAGAGCATCCATTCAACTCTCCTGTTGAGATCACCGCTCACGCTGAGAACAAGGCGGGTATCGTCACGCTCGATATTGATACGCATTTTGTGTATGATACCGTATGCGATCGCTGCCTTTCGGATCTCAGTCAGACGTTCGACTATCACTTCTCCCATAAGCTGATTCAAAATCTCGAGGAGGAGTATAACGACGACTACATCGAGACGCCCGACTTCACCGTGGAGCTGGATGAACTCGTATCATCCGATATCCTCCTGGAGCTGCCGACCAAGTTTCTTTGCAGGGGAGACTGTCAAGGTCTCTGTCAAAAATGTGGACATAATCTTAACTTGGGTGACTGCGGCTGTGATAAACAGGAGATCGACCCGCGGCTCGAGGCGCTCAAAGCGCTCTTAAACTGATAATAATTATAAAAGATATAAATGGTAAGGAGGGTTTTTCATGGCTGTACCGGCTAGAAAACATTCACATGCTCGTAAAATGAAGAGAAGATCCAATGTTTGGAAGCTCCAGGCTCCCGCTCTGTCCGTTTGCCCCGAGTGCGGTGAGTATAAGGCTCCCCATAAGGTATGCCCCAACTGCGGCATGTACAAGGGCAGACAGGTCATCGTCAAGGACGCTGACTGATCTTATCGTAATCTGCGAAACTAACAAAAGTGCAAGGCGGGCAGTCAATTCTACTGTACCGCCCTTTTGTTATTATTGAATAAATATAAACGGAGAACGGATAATGGTGAATGCTTAATGGTGAACGGTGAAGGGCGGACGCTGCCCACACCTGATTTATAACAATAACGTCTGCGACCCTACACAAAGCCGCAGACGTATAAAAAGCAGCCGTTATACCAATCCAAAACGCGCAGCGTTTCCACAATTCCTCATTCCTCAATCTTAATTCCTTTCGCCCGATCACGGAGGCTTATTATGGCAGTTACAATTAAAGACGTTTACCGCCATAGCTATGCCGAACGCGTCGGCTGCGAGGCGGGGGACACCCTGATCTCGATCAACGGCAACGAGATCGTCGACGTGCTCGATTATCGGTTTTATCAGCTTAATTCTCTGTTAGAATTAAAGATAAGAGATCAAAAGGGCGTGATTCATACCGTCAAGGTGCGTAAGCCCGAGTACGAGGAGCTGGGGCTGGAGTTCGACTCCTACCTGATGGATAAGGAGCGTTCCTGTCGCAACAAATGCGTGTTCTGCTTCATCGATCAGCTCCCGAAGGGCATGCGTGAGTCGCTCTACTTCAAGGATGACGACAGTCGTCTGTCGTTTCTCTTCGGTAACTACGTTACGCTGACGAACCTCACCGAGCACGAGATCAGTCGTATCATCAAAATGCATATCAGCCCCATCAACGTCAGCGTCCACACCACCAACCCCGAGCTGCGTGTGAAGATGATGGGCAACCGCTTCGCCGGTGATTCGCTATCGATTCTCAGGCGTCTATCCGATCACGGGATCGAGCTGAACACCCAGATCGTCTGCTGTCCCGGACTCAATGACGGCGAGGAGCTCAGGCGTTCTCTTCATGATCTTTACGAGATGAACGTCAACCTGATCGCGGTCGTGCCCGTGGGACTGACTAAATACCGCGAGGAACTCTTTGAGCTGACGCCGTTCACTCGGGAGAAGGCGCAAGAGACCGTCGATATCATCGAGGAATTCGGCGAAATGTGCCTGAGAACCCGCGGCAAGCGTATCGCCTACGCCGCCGACGAGCTGTATTTAAAGGCGGGGTACGACATCCCCGACGCGTCGTTTTACGGCGACTTCGAGGCGATCGAGAACGGTATCGGGCTGATTGCCCAGCTGACCGAGGACTTGCGCGACGAGCTCTCCTTCCGCGATCCCGACGAGACGATCCGTCGGCATGTTTCCATCGCCTGCGGTACGTCCGTAGCGCCGTATCTGAGGGGGCTGATGAATGAGGTAGAGGCACGGTATCCGAACGTGAAGATCACCGTCTATCCGATCGTCAACCGCTTCTTCGGCGAACAGATTAACGTCAGCGGACTGATCGTCGGTAGCGACCTGATCGATCAATTGAAGGATAAACCGCTGGGGGACGCGCTGCTGATCTCCTCGGCAATGTTACGATTTGAAAACGACCTCTTTCTTGACGACGTTCATATCGACGACGCCATGAAGAAGCTGAATATTGAGATTTTCCCCATCAACAATGACGGCGTAATGCTGCTCAATGCGATTCTCGGAGAGGAGGGGGACAATGGCTAAACCAATCATCGCGATTGTCGGCAGACCCAATGTCGGCAAGAGCACGTTATTCAATAAGCTTGTCGGCGAACGTATCTCGATCGTCGACGATACACCCGGCGTGACCCGCGACCGTATCTACGGCGACGTGGAGTGGAGCGGAAGGAGCGCCATGCTGATCGATACGGGCGGTATCGAGCCCAAGTCGGACGATGTGATCCTGTCCCAGATGCGCGAGCAGGCGCAGCTGGCGATCGACACCGCCGACGTCATCATCATGGTCACCGATGTACGCTCGGGACTCGTAGCGACCGATCAGGACGTTGCCCACATGCTGCTTCGCAGCAACAAACCCATGGTGCTCGCTGTCAACAAGTGTGACTCCGTCGGCGATCCGCCGCCTGAGTTCTACGAGTTCTATCAGCTCCCGATCGAGCCGATCGCGGTATCCTCCGTACACGGTCACGGTACGGGCGATCTTTTGGACGCGGTTTTCGAGCATCTCGAGGATTACCGCGAGGATGAAGCCGATCCCGAGGTGATCTCCGTTGCCGTTATCGGCAGGCCGAACGTCGGTAAGTCCTCGCTGATCAACAAGATCACCGGTGAGAACCGCTGTATCGTGTCGGATATCGCAGGCACCACCCGCGACAGCATCGATACAAAGATCGAAAACAAGCACGGCATCTTCAACTTCATCGACACCGCCGGCATGAGACGCAAGAGCAAGGTCACCGACCAGATCGAGCGTTATTCCATCCTGCGCGCCAAAATGGCGATCGAGCGCTGTGACGTTTGTGTCGTTATGCTCGACGCCGAGACCGGCATCACCGAACAGGATACCAAGGTCGCGGGACTTGCGAAGGAAGCCGGCAAGGCGACGATCATCGCCGTCAATAAGTGGGACGCCATCGAGAAGGACGACAAAACCATGCAGAACTTCCGTAAGGATATCGAGCGCGATTTTGCCTTTATGAGCTACGCTCCGACCGTCTTCATCTCCGCGAAAACAGGTCAGCGGCTGGATAATCTCTTTGAGAATATCGTCCATGTCACCAACACCGCCGCCATGCGCATCACTACGGGACTCTTAAATGACCTGCTCGCTGCCGCGACGTCTCGCGTACAACCTCCGACCGATAAGGGCAGACGGCTGAAAATCTTCTACATGACGCAGGCATCCGTAAAGCCGCCGACGTTCATCTTCTTCTGCAACGACGCTGAGTTGTTCCACTTCTCGTATCAGCGTTATCTCGAGAACCGACTCCGCGAAGCCTTCGACTTCAGCGGTACACCCATCAGATTTGTGATAAGAGAGAGGGATAAGAAGTGACTTTTGAGCTGATTATGCGGACGATTGCCACCATGCTGATCCCGTATCTGCTGGGCAGTCTGAGTCCCGCTATCATCATAACCAAGCTGAAAACCGGAAAGGATATCCGTAAGATGGGCTCCGGCAACGCGGGCTTTACCAACGTGCTCCGTTCGGTGGGCGTGGGTCCCGCTGTAGCCACGATCATCTGCGACTACCTCAAGGGTATTATCGCCGTCCTGATCGGCTGGTGGATCTTCTCCAACCTGACCGTTACCAACGACGTAGCGCCGCTGGAGTACGTCAAGTACGGACGTTATCTTGCGGGTATGTGCGTCATCATCGGACATGTGTTCCCGCTGTATTACGGATTCAAAGGCGGTAAGGGCGTTGTCACAGCGAACGCGCTGATGCTGGTCGTCGACTGGCGCGTGTTCCTTATGATCATCGTTTCTTTCCTGATCATCGCTTTGATCACCAGGATCATCTCGCTGGGTTCGGTCGTCTGTGCAGTGCTGTACCCCGTGTATACGATGCTCGTGACCTACTTTCTCGAATACCTGCCGTACCTCGGGACGGAAAATGAACTGCGCTTTCGTTTCGTACTGATCTCCACCGGCTGCGCGCTCGCCGTCGGGCTGATGGTCATCATCATGCACCGCGAAAACCTCAAGCGTCTCTTCAACGGAGAAGAAAAACGAATCAAAGCAAAAAAGGCCGAAAAGGAGAGTTGATATGATGAAGCGTGCGTTCTGTATACTATTCGTCTGCGTGCTGTTATTTGTGACTGCTGTATCCGCATCGGCGTTCGATTACGGCTGTAATGTAGATACTGTCTCCGGCTCCGTATACCTCGAGAACCTCGAGACCGGCGCCGTTATCCTCGATAAATATGCAAACAAGAAAATGTATCCCGCCTCTACGACCAAGATCATGACCTACATCATCACGACCGAGAACGTACAGGATCTCGAGAATTCCAAGGTCGCGATCTCCGCAGACGCGCTGACGGGTCTCGATCCCGAGAGCACCGTCATGGGTCTCTCCGAGCACGTAGGGGAGGAGATCTCGATCAAGGATCTGCTCTACGGTATGATGCTGCCTTCGGGCAACGACGCCGCGCTGGTACTGGCGAATTACGTCGGCAACGGCATCCCGGGCTTTGTTGAGATGATGAACAGGAAGGCGGCTGAGCTGGGCTGTGAGAACACCCACTTCGCGAATCCCCACGGTCTGCATGATACCAACCATTACACCACCGCGCTCGACATGGCGAAGATCGCCAAGTGCGCCATGAAGCAGCCGATGTTCATGGAGATCACCTCCACCGTGAACTACACCCCCGCGGGCTTCAGCAATCCCCTGCATAACACCAACTACATGCTCGACGAGAATTACCACCGCGGCGAATATTATTACCCCAACGTAAGGGGCATCAAGACCGGCTATACCGACGAAGCGGGCAAGTGCCTTGTCACCACCGCCGAGAAGGACGGCTTCACCTATCTTTGTATCGCGATGGGCGCTGCGTATTCCTTTGCGGACGATATCAACTACGCCATGAAGGATACCGCGAATCTGTATGACTGGGTATTTCAGAATCTGGCTCAGCAGGTCGTCTACGGCCCTGCCGATACCGTGAAATCCATCCCCGTCGAGTATGCATCAAAGGGTCAGGAGCTGGCGCTCATTCCCGAGAGGGAGGTCCTCGCGCTCCTGCCGAATAATTATGACAAGAGCCTGCTGAAAACCATCGTCAGCAGTGAAGAGCGCGTACAAGCCCCCGTCACCAAGGGTCAGGTACTCGGCACCGTACATGTCGCTTACGACGATCTGGAGCTCGGCGATATCAACATCGTCGCCTCCGAGGATATCGAGCGCGATACGTTCAGCTACATCACCGCGAAAACAGGTGAGTTCCTCAAGAATAATTTTATATGGATCATCATCGGCGCCGTGGTACTGCTCGTGATCATCATCGTGATCTCGTCGGTGCGTGCTTCCGCGAGAAGGAAATCCCGTGCAAGAGCAGGCCGCCGCTATCACCGTTAATCGATAAGAAACGATACCGGACGAGCTTTTCGTCCGGTTTTTTCTTTTATTTACTTGACTAATAACGGCGCAGGATATAAAATGAAGATGTATGATTAAGCAACTACGGAGGTAACTATGTCTGATTGTATTTTTTGTAAGATCGCCGCGGGTGAGATCCCGTCCAACAAGGTCTATGAGGATGACCGTATCATCGCCATCCACGACCTGAACCCGATGGCTCCCGTTCACGTCCTGTTCATCCCTAAGGCCCATATCTGCTGCGCGAACGCGATCACCGAGGAGAACAGCGATATCATCGCCCATATCTTCACCAAGATCCCTGTCGTCGCAAAGGAGCTGGGACTGGAGAACGGCTACCGCGTCGTCAACAACTGCGGCGAGGATGGCGGACAGACTGTGATGCACATCCATTTCCATCTGCTCGGAGGCAAGAAGCTGAGCATGGGTATGGCTTGAAGGATATTTTATAAGTTAAAGAAGGTATTTACATGGCAAAAACATTCAAAATGACGATCGCGGGCTGTGAGCGCGAGCTCCCGCTGTGCGAGGTCAACGAACATCTGGATATCGCCGCTTTCATCATGTTCGGCGATGTAGAGATCACCGAGAAAGCCGCTGCCGAGCTCCTTAAGATCGCTCCGGAGCATGATGTGGTCATCAGCGCCGAGGCAAAGGGAATCCCGCTGTGCTACGAGATGGCGCGCCAGGGCTGCGGCAAGTACATCATCGCGCGCAAGGGCGTCAAGGTCTACATGCCCGATCCCATCAGCGTGAACGTCAAGTCCATCACCACCTTAAGCCAGCAGACGCTGTTCCTCGGAAGCGACGACGCAGAGCACATGCGCGGTAAGCGCGTGCTGATCGCCGACGACGTCATCTCTACCGGCGAGAGCCTCAGAGCGCTCGAAGCACTGGTCGAGAAGGCGGGCGGTAAGATCGTCGGTAAGGTCGCGGTACTCGCCGAGGGTGACGCGGCTGACCGTGATGACATCATCTTCCTCAACAAGCTCCCTGTTTTCCCCAAGTAATTCACTTGCCCGTTATAGAGGTATCTTATGAAGCGATTGCCTGCACAGATCGGTATTACCTGCTTTTCCGTGTTGGCGATCGCTTTTTTTGCGCGTGAAACGCTTATTTTCGTGATCGGAGGGGTCGGGAGCGTCGGAGCGGTCGTCTCTTTCATCATTCCGAAAGCCCGTAAGACCATCTGGATCCCTGCTGTCGCGCTTACCGTGCTCTTAAGCTCAGCCGTCAGTATTTGCTATAACCATCTGTATGTTCAGCCGATCAGGAATACCTATTCGGGCAGTCATACCGTACAGGCTGTACTGTGCGACGAGCCGTATCGCAATTACCGCCGCAGTTATTACCTGTTGAGAACGCAGAAGATCGACGGTATCGAGAAGGAGATCAACATCATCATGACCTTACCGAAGGCGCTGGAGGTCGAGCCGGACGATACCCTGCGGTTCACCTCACAGCTGATCCCGGTGGAGAACGATTATTACCGCTCCAAGGGTTATCTGCTGATGACGGAAGAATACAGTCCGATTGTCGAAACGGAGATGGCGAACCGGCACAGCCTGTATTATCACATCATTGGTATACGCAGAGCCATGCGCAGCGCCCTCGATTCGCTCCTTCCGGCAGATACCGCCAAACTGACGCGCACGATCTTCCTCGGCGATAAATACGCGCTGGATAATGATACGCGCGATCGGTTCCGCTATGCCGGCGCTTCCTACTTCATCGTGATATCCGGTATGCATTTCTCGGTGATATGTATGCTGATCATGCGGTTATTGAAGAAGATCAAAATACTCAGGCGTTGGGTAAGCCTTATCGTTATGCTGTTCATCATCCTGCTGTACATGGCGGTCACCGGCTTTCAGCCCTCCGTCTTGCGCTCGGGGATAATGATGATAATGCTCGTCATCGGCAATACCTTCAGAAGAATAACCTATCCCTTGAACCATCTCGGAGTGGCGGGGATCATCCTTCCTGTTATCATGTCACCCTACGGTGCGGGCGATCCGGGCTTGATCCTGTCCTTCTACGCGACCTTATCGATCCTGTTGTGGGCGGAACCGCTCGCGGATAAGCTCAGCTTCCATGATGAATCCGAAAACAACCCGCGGCTGAGTTTCTCATCCCTTAGGTTTATGCACGGTCAAAAGCTCAGTCTCCGTTTTATCTTAAAGCTGCTTTGGAACAACGTTGCAGGAATCCTGTCGGTCACTCTCGCAGTGAATATTCTCGTGGTTCCGATCACGATATGCCTTTTCCACAAGCTGTCATTGATTACGCTATTATCAGCTGTGATCCTCTATCCGTTTATTTATCTGATCCTCGTTCTCGCACTGCTCACCTGTATCCTATGGTGTGTTCCGTTTCTGCGGTGGCTTGCGATCTGGCTGTCATGGCTACTATATTATCCGGCTGAATTCGTTCTTTGGTCGGTTGGAATACTTTCGTCCGTACCGTACGCGTTTATCCCGATACACGCTCCTTTCATCTTGATCAGCTTTATCATGAACGCCGTAGTGATGATAGCGGTGCTTCTGCTGCGTCGCAGATATAAGCTGTTCCCGATCGCCGTACTGTCGTCTGCCGCGATATTTCTCAGCGGGTTCCTGATCCACTCGGCGATCGAGTTGCATACGCTCAGCGTAACCTCGTTCGAGACGGATAACGGCATGAGTGTCGCGCTGAACAGCCGCGGACATCTGCATCTGCTCTCAATGGACTGTGATATCAAGGATTTTTACGCGATCATGAACGATCTTTCCGACCGTTACGGTTCGGTCGAGACCGCATTATGTCTCAACAGATCCGCATACGAGCGTTATCTGAGCTATTCCGATCAAGAATTTGCAATTCATCGCTATTTGTTGTATGATATAGAGGATGAGTCCGCCGATACCATGATGATCAGCGACGGCATCGACTGTATACTCGATGATGACGTCACCCTGAGTGTATCGAAGGTCGATCAACAGCCCGTCATGCTGCTGCAAACGCCGCATCAGCGGGTACTGCTGCTTCCCGCGAAAGCGACCCTGTCGGATATTCCCAACGCCTGGAGAGAGGCGGACTGCATTATCAGCGGCTCACAGACCCCACTGGATACCGATCATATCAAATATACCTGCGAGGATGGTGGCTTCACCCTCGACCTGAGGTGAATCATGTATACGGAAAGTGAACTGAAAAAGCATCTGAACAGCGGACATTACAAAAATATCTACCTTTGCTTCGGTGAAGAGAAAATGCTCGTTAAGCGTTCCGTAGAGCTGATCGAGAAGAAGATCTCCGGCGGCGAGCTCAACGAGTTCAACTACCACGCGTTTCCGGCTGACTGCGACGTCAGCGAGATCTCGGTCACGGCAGATATCATCCCTTTCATGAGCGAGCGGAATATTCTGCGTATCAACGATATGGATGTCGACAAGCTGAAAAAAGGCGATTATGACGCCTTAATAACGATATTGAAGAAGCTCCCCGATACCACCGTCGTGATCTTCGCTATGCCCACCTTAGAGCTTACCTCCAAGACAGCGAAGTCCCAGTTCAAGAAGCTGATGACCTTTGTCGATAAGAACGGCGTTTGTATCGAGCTTACACACCGCAGCGGGCTCGCGCTGGAACGCGACCTGTGTAAGTGGGCGAAGGCAGGCGGCTGTACCATGTCCGAGTTAACGGCGCATAAGCTCATCCGGAACGCCGGCGAGGATCTGAACCGTCTGAACGCCGAGATGAAGAAGCTGACAGCCTACGCCGACGGCGCTGAGATCACGCCTGAGATGGTCGAACTGCTCGTCAGTAAATCAGCCGAAGCCAGCGTCTACGACCTGTTCGGCTACATTGTCGCGGGCAATACCGACAAGGCGATCAACGCGATCTCCGTGCTGTTCTATCAGCAGGTCAGCGGCGTGTATATCTGTACCGTTCTCTCCGGCGCGTATCTCGACGCCTATCGTGTGCGAATCGGCAGTGAAGCGGGTAAATCGACTAACGAGATAGGGGAGGACTTCGGCTACAAAAACCGCTCCTGGGTACTCGGCAAGATCATCAAGCAGATACGATCCGTTACCACGAAGTCGCTTCGCCGCAGTCTTAACGAGCTGATCGACGTACAGACGCGGCTCGTCACCGAGACCGCCGATGAACGCATCGAGGTCGAACGGTTGGTCTGTAAACTGGCTATGATCGCGGAGGATCGAAGCGATGACTGAAAAGCTCAGATTACGAGAAGCGGTCATCGTCGAGGGAAGGTATGATAAGATTCGCCTAAGCGAGCTGATCGCGACCCCGATCATCGAGACAGGCGGCTTTCGCGTGTTCAAGGATAATGAGAAGCAGGAGCTGATCCGCTCGATCGCTCAGCACAGAGGGATCCTCGTGATGACCGACGTGGATTCGGCGGGCTTCGTCATCCGCAATTTCCTGCGCGGCATCATACCCGAGGAGCAGATCAGGCACGCTTATATCCCGACCGTTGAGGGCAAGGAACGCCGCAAGGCGCAACCCTCCAAGGAAGGGATCCTCGGCGTAGAGGGGCTTGACAGAGAGCTGTTGGCTCAAGCGATCCGTAAAAGCGGCGCACATATCGAAGGCGAGGCAAACGTCTCCGTCGATCCGATCACCAAGGGCGATTTCTACGATTACGGCTTGACCGGCTCCGCAAATTCGGCAGAAAACAGGGCAAGGGTACTGCAAAATCTAGGATTGCCGAAGTATCTGACGACGAACGCCATGATCGCCGCCCTTAACTGCCTCTTTACGAAAGAAGAATTTGAAAACTACCTGTTACAACTGAATCAGGCTAAAAGATAAGGCTGTTCATCGTGAACAGCCTTTTGTTATCGGTAATTCCGTATTATTTACTCTGCGTCTTCCCAGTTGTGCCAGACGTTCTGGATATCGTCGTTGTCGTCGAACATATCCAGCATCTTCTGCATCTGAACGCGGGTATCGGGATCGTCGATCTTGGTGTAGGTGGAGGGAACCTGCTCGACCTCGGCGGAAGCGAACTCATAGCCCTTCGCCTCCATATCATCGCGAACGCCGCTCAGATCGTCGGGCTCGGTGTAAATGGTGAAGATGTCATCATCAGCCTCAAAGTCGGAAGCGCCCGCCTCGAGAGCGTCCTCCATAACGGTATCTTCTTCCTTCTCAAGATCCTCGCGATCGATGACGATAACGCCCTTCTTCTCAAACATGAAGCCGACGCATCCGGGGGTGCCCATGTTACCGCCGAACTTGTCGAAGTAGTGTCTAACTTCGCCCGCGGTACGGTTACGGTTGTCGGTCAGCGCCTCAACGATGACAGCGACGCCGCAGGGACCGTAGCCTTCATAGGTAACGGACTCGTAGTTCGCGCCTTCACCGCCCTGAGCCTTCTTGATGGCGCGCTCGATGTTGTCGTTCGGTACGTTCGCCGCTTTCGCCTTGGCGATACAATCTCTGAGCTTGGAGTTGACCGCGGGATCGGCGCTGCCGCCGTCGCGGATCGCGACCATCAGCTCTCTGCCGATCTTGGTAAAGACCTTGGCTCTGGCTGCGTCGTTTTTACCCTTTTTCTGCTTAATGGTGCTCCATTTATTATGTCCTGACATTGTTTATCATTCCTTTATCAGCAATTTTAACCTAATTAATATAGCACATTTTACGGACAATGCAAATAGTTATTACAATCTTGTAATAACTCTATTGTTATTCCTCGTGATCAGTGGTAGAATAGTCCGTAAAGAATAAGGAATAGGGGGAATCTATGTGGTAAGGTCTATGACAGGCTTCGGCAGGGCTGAAATGTCTGTCGGAACCCGCGATATCATCGTCGAGATCAAGAGCGTCAATCACCGTTATTTCGAGTTTTCCTGCCGTACAAGCAGGGGCTACAGCTTCCTCGAGGATAAGCTCAAGAAATATGTCGGCTCCCGCGTCAGCCGCGGTAAGGTGGATATGTTCGTCTCGATCACGGAGAACGACGATACCGCCGTCGAGGTCGAGTTGAACAAGCCGCTCGCTTCGGGCTATATCAAGGCGATGCGTACTTTAGTTGATGAATATGAGGTGAAGGACGATATCTCGGTATCGACGCTGTCACGTTTCAGTGATATCTTCCAGATCAGCCGTCCGCCCGCGGATGAAGAAGCGGTCTGGAACGACGTCAAGACTGCCGTCGATGAGGCGCTGAGTCACTTTGTCGCGATGCGTGAGGCGGAGGGAGAGAAGCTCAAAGCGGATATTCTCAGCCGTGCTCAGACCATCATCGATATCGTCGGTGAGATCGAGGAGCGTTCTCCGATCACCGTTCAGGAATATCGCGACAGACTCTACGCAAAGCTCAGCGAAGTATTACAGAGCGCCAACATCGACGATCAGCGTATCCTGACCGAGGCGGCGATCTTTGCCGATAAGGTCGCGGTGGATGAAGAGACCGTCCGTCTGCGCTCTCACTTCGACCAGATGAAGTCCTTCCTTGACTCCGATCAGCCGGTCGGCAGAAAACTCGATTTCATCGTACAGGAGATGAACCGCGAAGCGAACACCATCGGCTCGAAGGTCAACGACTCCAAGCTCGCTCATAAGGTCGTTGAGATCAAGGGCGAGATCGAGAAGATCCGCGAACAGGTCCAGAATATCGAATAAACGGAGGAGCCTATGCGTTTTGTGAATATCGGCTTCGGCAACGTTGTGAATATCAGCAAGATCGTTTCCGTGGTCAGCCCGGATTCTGCGCCCATCAAGCGTATCGTACAGATGAGCAAGGCAGCGTCCACCCTGATCGACGCGACCTTTGGACGCAAGTGCAAGGCGGTCATCATCACCGACAGCGAGTACATCGTGCTTTCTGCGCTGACGACCGAAACGATCGCATCGAGAATGGAGGAATCCCATGATGAATAAAGGCTTACTGATCGTCTATACCGGCGCTTCCGGCGTCGGCAAGGGTACGATCATGAAGGAACTGCTCAGGAAGAACCCCAACCTGCGACTGTCCGTCTCCGCGACCACCCGCGCTCCGCGAGAGGGAGAGGTCGACGGCAGAGAATACTACTTTGTATCCCGTGAGAAGTTCGATCGGATGATCGCCGAGGACGGCTTTCTGGAGCACGCCGAGTACGTCGGCAACAAGTACGGCACCCCGAAGGAAGCGGTCTTTCGCATGCTGGACGAAGGGCTCGACGTTATCCTCGAGATCGAGGTCAAGGGCTTTTTACAGATCAAGAAGGCTTGTCCCGACTGTGTGACCATCTTCATCGCGCCGCCGTCCTTTGAGGTGCTTGAAGCTCGCTTGAAGGGCAGAGGCACCGAGACCGATGAGGTCATCGAAAAGCGGCTGAAAACCGCCCGCGAAGAGCTGCAAAGCCAAAATTTATTCGACTATATTGTAATCAATGATGATGTTGACAGAGCAACCGACGAGGTCCTCTCCATCATTTCCGATACCAAAAACGAAAGAAATATAAAGGAGTAATAGTTATGAAAAGAGCATCTTTAGATGATATGCTGACCGGTAAGGAGAGCCGCTACGCGCTGGTGATCGGCGTTGCGAAGCGTGCCCGTGAGATCGCTGACGAGTTCAAGGAAGAGGGTCTTATCACCGATGAGAAGCCCGTTCTGCTTGCGATCGAAGACTTCAAGAACCATAAGTACAATATCCTCGAGGAAGAGGACGACGAGGACTGATGATCGCAAAGATCGCATCCGTCGCGGTCGAAAACGCGATCTATCACTTTGACCGTGCGTTCAGCTATCGGATCCCCGAGGGAATGCCTGTTCAACCGGGATGCCGCGTCTCTGTGCCCTTCGGCAGAGGGAACGCAAGGCGTCAGGGTATCGTGCTCGCTGTAAGAGAGGACGAAGGGGAAGAGCTGAAGGCTGTCTGTGAGCTGCTCGATACAGAGCCTGTCCTCAGCGATGAGATGCTGCGCATGTGCGGATTTATGAAGCGTCACTGCTTCTGTACCTATTATGACGCAGTGAAGGCGATGCTCCCCGCCGGTATCAACTACCGTCTGTCGCAGGAGTATTCCGTCAGTGAGAAGCTCGGCGACCGCTTCTATGACCTGTCCGATGAACAGCGCAGGATCGTTACGATTATTCGTTCAAAGAATAATAAAGCGGAGAAATACGCTCTTCTGCATGAGCTTGGACTTTCCGACACATCGGTTCTCGACGAGATGGAGACTGACGGCGTTCTGTATAAGAACGACTCGGCTTTTCGTCGTATCGGTGATAAAACCATCAAGATGATCCGCCTTGCAGATGACTGTGAAGCCCGCATCCACGGAATGAAGCTAAGCCCGAAGCAGGAGAGCGTGATCGATCTGTTGAATACCGTCGGCTCCGCTTCCGTGAAGGAAGTCTGCTACTATACGGGCGTGACCGTCTCCGTACCCGATACGCTGGTGCGTAAAGGAGTCGCCGTGTACTTCGACGACGAGGTGTTCCGCATCCCCAAGTCCATGCAGGCGAAAAAGCGCGACGTGATCCTCACCGATGAACAGCAGAAAGCGTATGATGAGCTTTTGAAGCTGTATCAGTGCGATACCGCCGAGGTTTCACTCCTCTACGGCATTACCGGATCGGGCAAGACCTCCGTGTTCTTCAAGCTGATCGAGCGCGCAGTCGCCGACGGCAGGGACGTGATCGTGATGGTTCCCGAGATTGCGCTGACTCCTCAGCTGATCGCGATCTTCCGTGCAAGCTTCGGTGATCTGGTGGCGGTTTTCCACAGCGCTTTATCTCTCGGAGAACGGCTCGACGAATACAAGCGCGTCAGCCGTGGAATCGCAAAGATCGCCGTCGGTACACGCTCCGCGATATTCGCTCCGTTCAAGGATCTCGGACTGATCATCATGGACGAGGAACAGGAGCACACCTATAAATCCGAGAGTAAACCGCGATTCAGCGCGAAGGAGCTTGCGAAGTTTCGCTGTTCCTATCACCGCGCCTTATTATTGCTGAGTTCTGCGACGCCATCCGTCGAAACCTATTATTACGCCAACAGCGGCAGATACCACAAACATGTGCTGACCAAACGCTACGGCTCGGCGACCCTGCCCGACGTGGTGATCGCCGATATGAACGAAGAGGTCGCGATAGGGAATACGAGCGCTTTCTCAAATATTCTTTTACAGAATATTGAAGAGAATCTCGATACAGGAAAGCAGAGCATTTTGCTCCTGAACCGCCGCGGGTACAATTCCTTTGTCACCTGCTGCAGCTGTAAGGAACCGCTGACCTGTCCGAACTGCTCGATCTCGCTGACCTATCACAGCGCCAACAATCGCCTGATGTGCCATTACTGCGGCTATTCGGTACCCTACAGACCCGAATGTCCCACTTGTGGGAGCCATCAGCTGAGGCTGTCCGGTACGGGAACTCAGAAAGCCGAGGTAGAATTGGCAGAGATATTCCCGGGCGCCCGTATCCTGCGCATGGATACCGACACCACCATGACCCGCTCGTCGCATGAGAAGAAGCTGACCGCTTTCTCCAACGGCGAATACGATATTCTCGTCGGTACCCAGATGGTCGCGAAGGGACTGGATTTCCCGAACGTTACCTTAGTAGGTGTGCTCAACGCCGACAGGATGTTGTATCTGGACGACTATCGCAGCTATGAGAACACGTTTTCGCTCCTGACTCAGGTAGTCGGACGTTCCGGACGCGGCAGCGACAAGGGCAGAGCGATCATCCAGACCTTCACCCCCGAGAACCCGATCATCTCACTTGCCGCAGCTCAGGATTACGACGCGTTTTACACCTCCGAGATCGAGATTCGCCGCGCCATGCTGTACCCGCCGTTCGCGTCGATCTGCTTAGTCGGTTTCGTCAGTGAGAACGGAAAGCTGTCCGAACAGGCTGCGTTCGCGTTTACCGATCGTATGACCAAGCTGATCAAGAGCGAGTACCCCGATATCCCGCTGCGTGTGCTCGGGCCGTCAATGGCGGCGGTTTTCAAGGTCAGTAATAAATATCGTTATAAATTGATCCTAAAATGCCGTAACGACGCGCGTTTCCGCGAGATGCTCAGCCGTATGCTGGTGGATTTTGCCTCGATCCGCGACTACAGCGACGTCACGGTCTATGCGGACATTGATCCGCTGTCTATATAGGCTCTCATAAGTAAAGAGAGCTGTCAGCGCAGGCTGACTGAGAGATTGCATGATTTGATTGAATACCACAAGGAGTAAGTATATAGTATGGCACTGAGAAATATCGTAAAAGAGGGCGACCCCATTCTGACCAAGAAGTGCCGCCCCGTAGAAAAATTCAATAAACGGCTCTGGGATCTGCTGGATGATCTTGTCGATACGCTGGAGGATTCCGGCGGCGTCGGCTTAGCCGCACCCCAGGTCGGCGTGATGCGCCGCGTCTGCGTCATCGACGTCGGCGACGGTCCGATCGAGTTCATAAATCCCGTCATCGTTGAATCCGACGGTGAGCAGGAGGTACAGGAGGGCTGTCTGAGCTGTCCGGGCGAGTTCGGTATCATCAAGCGCCCCGCGCACGTCAAGGCGCAGTTCAATGACCGCGAGGGTAATCTGTGTGAGATCGAGGGCGACGACCTCTTCGCACAGGCGATGTGTCACGAGTTCGATCACCTCGACGGTATTATTTTCAAATCCAAGGTCGAGCGCATGTTATCCGAAGAGGAACTGCGCGCATTGAGAGAAGAAGAGTAAGATGAAACTGATATTTATGGGCACGCCCGATTTTGCGGTGCCGTGTCTTGAAAACCTGATAGAAGCGGGTCATGAGATCGCCGCTGTCTTTACCCAGCCCGATAAGCCTCGCGGCCGTAAGCAGGAGCTGACCCCTCCCGAGGTGAAGGTCTGCGCGCTCGAGCACGGCTTGACCGTTTACCAGCCCGGAACGCTGAAGGACGGTGAAGCGATGAAGATCATCGAGTCTTTACAGCCTGACTGTATCGTCGTTGCCGCTTACGGAAAGATCCTTCCGAAGGAAATCATCGATTATCCCCGCTACGGCTGTATCAACATCCACGGCTCGCTCCTACCGAAATATCGCGGAGCGGCTCCGATCCAGTGGGCGGTGATCAACGGCGAGAAGGAGACCGGCATCACCGTCATGCACATGGACGTCGGGCTCGATACCGGCGATATGCTGTATGTAAAGTCCCTCCCGATCGGGATCGACGACACTGCCGAGTCGATGTTCGACAAGCTGTCCGCCTTGGGCGGCGAGATGATCGTCGAAGCACTGGAGAAGCTCGAAAAGGGCGAGTTGAACGCTGTAAAACAGGATGAGCGCCTTGCTGTCTATGCGCCGATGCTGGATAAATCGATCGCCGTTATCGACTGGAACAAGAGCGGAACTGAGGTACACAACCTCGTTCGCGGATTATACAGCTGGCCTATTGCCCAGACCTCCCTGCACGGCAAAAAGCTCAAGATCTACCGCACCTCGCCGTGTGAGAAGTCCGGCGAACCGGGTACCGTGATCCGTACCGATCCGCTGACGATCGCCTGCAGCGTCGGCTCAGTGATCATCTGTGAGCTCCAGCTCGAGGGTAAAAAACGTATGGATGCAAAGACCTTCCTGATCGGGCATCCTCTGCAACTGAATGAAAAGTTAGGAGATTAATATGGGCTTATATTTTTATGACTGGACGTATCTTGCGTTCATGCTGCCTTGTCTGATCCTCTCGATGATCTGCAGCGCGAGCGTAAAAAGCAATTTTTCAAAGTACAGCGGCGTTCAAAATTCCCGCCGCATGACCGGCGCTCAGGCTGCTCAGGCGGTATTGAACGCCCACGGCGTAACAGGCGTACGTATCGAGCCTGTCAGCGGTAATCTGACCGATCATTTTGACCCGAGAACCAACGTTATCCGTCTCTCGGAATCCGTCTATAACGCGACGACCGTCGCGGCTGTCGGCGTAGCCTGTCACGAGGCGGGGCACGCCTGTCAGCATGCCGAAGGTTATTTTCCGAACAAGGTCCGCTCCGCGATCGTTCCCGTCGCGAATATCGGCTCGAAGCTCAGCTGGATCTTCCTGATCGTCGGTATGCTGCTGCCGGCGAAGTTCACCTTCTTCATCACCATCGGTATCATCATGTTCTCGGCGTCCGTTCTCTTCACCCTGATCACGCTTCCCGTTGAGTTCAACGCTTCATCCCGCGCACTCAAAACGATCAAGGATACCGGTATGCTGAATACGACAGAATACGACGGTGCCAAAAAGGTGCTTACCGCCGCGGCGATGACTTATGTAGCCGCTGCCGCAACCTCGATCATGCAGCTGCTGCGACTCCTGCTGATCTTTAACCGACGCAGAAGATAATCTATAGATTAAAGGAAACGACCAAGATGGCTGATGTGCGAATGACAGCATATAACGTACTGTACCGTGTCCTCCACGAGGATGCGTATTCCGCTATTTCCATCAATCATGCCGTAAGGGAAGAGAAACTCAGCGGGGTAGACGTCAGCTTTCTGTCTGCGCTGGTCTACGGTGTTTTGGAACGCAAGCTGACGCTGGAGCATATCATCCGACAGTATTCCTCCCTTCGTATCAGGAAGATCGAGAAGAAAACGCTGATCGTGCTGTATCTCGGCGTGTATCAGCTGATCTATATGGATAAGGTACCCGATTCCGCCGCGGTCAATGAGAGCGTGAAGCTCTGCAAAAAGCTCAGACTGTACAAAAGCTCCGGCTTCGTCAACGCCGTACTGCGCAATCTGGTCAGAGCGGATAAGCACTATACACTTCCCGATCGATCTCAGACGCTCAAATATCTGTCGGTCGTCTATTCCTGTCCCGAAACGATCGTACAGGAGCTGATCGACGATTACGGCGCTGAGAATACCGAGACCATCCTCAACGGCTTCATCGGCAGACCGCCTGTCACGATTCGCGTCAATACGCTGAAAACCGATAAACCGACCCTTGTCCGCCGCTTGAAGGAGCAGGGGATAGGGGTGGAGGAGATCCCCTACCTCAAAGACAGCTTAAAGCTGAGTAATACCGGTTCGCTCGATATGATACCGCAGTTCAAGGCGGGGCACTTCTACGTCGAGGACGCCGCCTCTCAGCTATGTGCCGAGATGCTCGGCGCGAAGCCCGGCGATCACATCGCCGACGTCTGTGCAGCCCCGGGAGGGAAATCCTTCTATCTGGCGCTGTCAATGTGCGATGAAGGCGAAGTGTACTCTTACGACGTTCACGAGCATAAACTGAAGCTGATCCGCGACTCCGCGAAGCGCCTCGGCATCGATATCATCCAACCCGCGATCCGCGACGCGTCAGCCGATACCGACCTTCCCGATTGTGACAGGATTCTCTGTGACGTACCCTGTTCGGGACTCGGGATACTCCGTCGAAAGCCCGAAATTCGTTACAAAACAGACACAAATATTGACATCTTGACGAAGTTGCAATACAGTATATTGTGTATGAGCGCAAAGCACCTTCCCACAGATGGCGTGCTGGTCTATTCGACCTGTACGCTGCGCCGAGCCGAGAACCATCGGATCGTTCGGCGATTTCTGAAGGAACATCCCGATTTTGTCCCCGAGCCGCTGAAGCTGCCGAAAGGCATCGACCGCCGTGTTCCCGAAGAGGATCACTGCCTGACCCTTTTGCCGGGCGTGTATGATAACGACGGCTTCTTCATCGCAAAGCTCAGGAGGGTTCGCTCATGACGGATATCAAGTCGATGAACCTCTCGGAGCTTACCGCCTACCTGACTGACAACGGATTTGAGAAATTTCGCGCAAAACAGGTACTCGGCTGGATGCAGCATGACGTCGACAGCTTTGACGACATGAAGAATATTCCCGCAAAGCTCAGGGATTTTCTGAAAGAGGATGCGTATCTCGCGACTGCCGAGATCGTCCGTACACGGCGCTCAAAGCTCGATGAAACCGTTAAGTACCTCTACCGTCTGCATGACGATGAATACGTCGAGGGCGTGCTGATGTCCTACCGCCACGGCAGGAGTATATGCATCTCTACGCAGGTCGGCTGCAAGATGGGCTGTACCTTCTGCGCGACCGGTAAGAGCGGCTTTTCCCGCTCACTGACCGCTTCCGAGATGATCGCTCAGATACGCACTGCCGAGCGCGACTGCGGCGAAAGGATCTCCAACGTCGTGCTGATGGGCATGGGCGAGCCGTTTGATAATTACGATAACGTGATCTGCTTCTTAAAGCTCGTATCAAGTGAAGATTCGCTGAATATCGGCATGCGGCATATCACGATCTCTACCTGCGGTATCGTGCCGCGTATGAGAGAATTTGCCGATCTCAAGTTACAGTGCGGACTGTCGGTATCGCTCCATGCGCCGAACGATGAAGCGCGTTCGCGTACCATGCCGATCAACCGCCGCTATCCGATCGCTCAGGTGATCGAAGCCTCGCGCTATTATGTTGAAAAGACAAACCGCAGGATCACCTTCGAATATGCCCTGATCGACGGCGAGAACGATTCCGACGCTGAAGCTCGGGAGCTCGCTTCTCTGCTCAAAGGGATGCTCTGTCACGTCAACCTGATCCCCGTCAACAACGTCACGGGAGCAGGCTACCGAAAAAGCTCGATCAAAAGGCAACAGGCCTTTATGAATATACTGTCCGCTTACGGGATCAACGCGACCGTACGGCGAACCCTCGGTTCGGATATCGAGGCGTCCTGCGGACAGCTCAAGAGAAATTTTATGAAAGGGGATGTATGACATGGATGTTTTTACCAAAACCGATATCGGACTGGTCCGTAAAGAGAACCAGGACAGCTCCGCTTTCTCTGTCATATCCTCAGACTGCGTTTGGGCGGTCGTATGCGACGGAATGGGAGGCGCTCAGGGCGGCAAGACCGCTTCCTCCGTAGCCGTCAAGTACATTACCGAAATGATCGAACGCGAATACAAAAACGATATGGATGACGAGGCGCTCGCCGATCTGCTCACCGGAGCAGTCGCCGGGGCGAACCTCACTGTCTATAAAATGGCGATGGATGACCCCGATCTCGCCGGAATGGGCACGACCTGCGATCTCGTGTTTGTACGCGGAAGCATCGCGCATGTTGTCCACGTCGGCGACAGCCGCACCTACTCCATCCGCGACGGCAAGATACTCCAGATCACTGAGGACCATTCTCTGGTACAGGAAATGGTCAGAAGGGGAGAGATCACCGCTGAGCAGGCGATGACGCATCCCAACAAGAACCTGATCACCCGCGCCTTAGGCGTAACGCATGATGTCAGGATCGACTACATCGAGGCGGAATTCAGCAAGGGCGACACCCTGCTCATCTGCTCCGACGGTTTATCGAACTACGTCAGCCGCGCCGATATGGTCAAGACCGTATCCGAGTGCAAGGGCGACATTCTGATCGACACCCTGGTGGAGATCGCAAAACGACACGGCGGTCACGACAACATCACCGTGACAGTCATTTATTAAGGAGTGATTACCATGGATAAATATACCGGCAAGAAGCTCGACGGCAGATATGAGATCCGCGAATTGATCGGCGTAGGCGGTATGGCTAACGTCTATCACTGCTATGATACGATCGACGCGCGTGAAGTCGCCATCAAGATCTTAAAGGACGAATTTCTCGATAACGAGGACTTTATCCGCCGTTTCAAGAACGAGAGCAAGGCGATCGCCGTACTGAACCATCCGAACATCGTCCGCGTATATGACGTCAGCTTCGGCGATATGATCCAGTATATCGTCATGGAGTATATCGACGGCATCACGCTCAAGGAATATATTGATATGCAGGGTGTTCTGGACTGGAAGGAGACCGTTCACCTGACCACCCAGATCCTCAAGGCGCTCCAGCACGCGCACGAGAACGGCATCGTCCACCGCGATATCAAGCCGCATAACATCATGCTACTGCAGGACGGCACCATCAAGGTGACCGACTTCGGCATCGCGCGCTTCTCCTCCAACGCGACCCGCACCATGACCGAGCAGGCGATCGGCTCCGTGCATTATATCGCGCCGGAGCAGGCGAGAGGCGAGAAGACCGACGGCAAGACCGATATCTACTCCGTCGGCGTGATGATGTACGAGATGCTCACCGGAAAGCTACCCTTCGACGGCGATTCCGCTGTTTCCGTCGCTTTGATGCAGCTGCAGGCGAACCCCAAGCGCCCCCGCGAGATCAATCCCGACATTCCCGAGGGTCTCGAAGAGATCACCATGAAGGCGATGCAGAAGAACCCCAACAACCGCTATCGTTCCGCTGTCGAGATGCTCAGCGATATCGAACGTTTCAGACTCAATCCGAGTATCATCTTCCATTATCATTATGCATCGGAGAAGAAGCAACACAATAATTCCGAGAATCAGAAGAAACAGCGCACAAATCCTCAGTATGAGGCTCCCAAGAAGGATAAGACCCGTCCCGCATACGATGAGGATATGCCCGTCCGCAGCCCCGCGCTGTCGGCGATCAAGGGCGTCATCATCGCCGCAGTGATCGCGCTGGTCGTATTCGGCGCTCTGGCGCTGATCCAGGGCTACACCTCCTCTCAGCCAAAGGAGGTCGAGGTACCGAACTTCGTCAACATGACCGTCAGTGAAGCGACCGCGAAGAACAACGGTCAATTCAACTTCACCTACGAGAGCCGCTACAGCGACGATATTCCCGCCGATACCATTATCGAGCAGAGTCCCGCCGGCGGTTCCAAAAAGCTCAAGGAAGGCTCCACCATCAAGCTGACCATCAACTCCTCCGACTCCACTGTCAGCGTTCCGTTCCTGCAGCAGTCGGTCGGCAGTGAGGAGATCGTCAAGAAGCTCGAAGCCGTCAACCTCGTCCCGAAGCTCCTGTTCGTCGAGAGCGAACAGCCCGCGATGAAGGTCGATTCCATCTATCCTCCCGCGGGTACCGAGCTCAAGCTTGGCTCCACCGTTTATGTGTTTGTTTCCAAGGGCATCACCAAGCCCGTACTCAAGCTCCCGTCCTTGAAGGGCTACACCGCGGCTGAAGCGGAAGCGATGCTTAAGGATGCGGGATTCACTAACTATGAGGTATCGTATGACGATACCGTCAAGGCGGGTAAGGATGAAGTCGTCCGCCAGAACCCCATGCAGGGCAGTGAGGTCGCCGCTGATTATAAGGTACAGATTATATGCTCCAAGGGAGATAACACCGAAAAGACCGTTTCCATCGAGGTCGATCTGCCTTCTACCGTGACCGATAACGTCAAGCTGACCGTACTGATCGACGGCGCTGTGGACGATTCCAACACCAAGAACGTCGTTCCCGCATACAGCCCCTACTATAACGTAGAGGTCAAGGTCAAGAAGGACGCGAAGATCATCATCCTCCTGAACGATCAGGAGTACCGTGAGTATCAGATTACTTATGATACCAACAAGGTCGATCTGGTCGGCTCACATGAGTTTATTCCTTCGACCGAAGCGCCTACCGAAGCGTCGATCATAACGCCCACCGAGGCGCCGCAGAGCTATGAAGTAACGATCTCGGAAGGTTAATATGAACCAAAAAACCGGAATTATCATCAAGATCACCGGCGGCTTCTATTATGTAGAAGCCGCCGATACCGTTTATGAGTGTAAGGCGCGGGGCGTATTTCGCAAGCGCGGCATGTCTCCGCTGGTCGGCGATACCGTCGATATCACTGTTCCCGATGACGGCTACTGTTCGGTCGACCGTATCCACGAGCGTAAAAATTCACTGATCCGTCCCGCACTCGCCAACCTCGATACCCTTATGATCATCAGCTCCGTCAGGGAGCCTGACGCGAATCTCTATCTGATCGACAAGATGACTGCCGCGGCTGTCTCTAAAGACATTCGCCCCGTGGTGGTCTTTACGAAGTGCGATCTTTCCTCAGCCGAGGAGCTGACCGCAATATACAAAGCCGTTGATATCCCCGCTTATGAGTTCTCGTCGTTCGATCTGCGCGGCTTGGAGGATATCAAAGCGGAGCTCAAGAACAAGACCACCGCCTTCTGCGGTAATTCGGGAGTAGGGAAGAGCACCCTGCTAAACGCCTTGTTCCCTGAGCTCGAGCTAAAAACCGGGGAGATCAGCGATAAACTCGGACGCGGAAGACACACCACCCGTACCGTCGAGCTGTTCAAGAAGCACGGCGGCTATATCGCGGATACGCCCGGCTTCTCTACCGTCGATATCGAGCGTTTTGAGCTGATCCGCAAGGACGAGCTGAAATTCGCCTTCCCCGAATTTGAAGAATACTTCGGCACCTGTCAGTTCAACTCCTGTAACCATGTATGCGAGAAGGGCTGCAGGATACTGGAGGCAATAGAACGCGGCGTCATCCCCAAATCCCGCCACGACAGCTATGTGCGTATGTACAACGAGGTCAAGGATATCAAGGATTGGCAGATCGCCGATAAGCAGTAAATAACGCCGTTTTTATCACTCGAAAAGCAGATTCATTGAAATATTTTCATTTTTCACTTGCATTATCTGCAAAGATGTGGTAATATAATACTGCTCTGGGGGCGTAGCTCAGCTGGGAGAGCGCTTGAATGGCATTCAAGAGGTCAACGGTTCGATCCCGTCCGTCTCCACCAAAACGAAAGAACCTCGCATTTTGCGGGGTTCTTTCGTTTTGCGGTGATTTTCTTTTATTATTCTAATTTTGAATAATGGTTGAATGCATTATGAATAAGATGTTTTTGATAGACAAATCGGAGCCTGTTTGTTATAATCATAGAAAAAGAAATAAGATATCGTGGAGGTAAAGATGGAACAGAAGTTATTTTCAGAGTCGCGTCCGCTATATGCTACAACAAAAGAAATTCCTAATTAAATCAGGAATAGAATTCGGATGCGCGATTTGATTGGGTTGGTGACAAAATATGAACAAAAGTGATATATCAGCAAAACAAGTATTAGCACTTGCGTTATTTTCATTTTTTATGTCTATGCTTTTATTAGTGATTTTTATGATCCATATGCAAGGCTTATTCACATATTCGTATTCCGGCTTTGGAATAGACTCACATGGAATACTGTATGTGGGTACAGACTCTGGAATCAAAAAATATCAAAACGGCGAAGTCATAGGGAGTGTTTATCCGCAAACCACCAGAGGATATAGCTTTACTGTACAAAGTGATGATACGCTCCTGTTAAGTGTCAGCGAAAAATTTATTACGATGGATCTTGACGGTACTGTTTTGAACATGAAAGATTATGAAGATGACTATCACCTCAATAGTGAGATCGAAAAAAGTAAGCGTGTTTTTGTCGATCAAAAGGGTTCTGTCTACAAGGTGAAGCTTCCTTTCCTACGGACTACAGTATATGATCAGGACGGAAAGATCGTTTTTCAAATGCCTGTATTGGATTATGTCATGCGTATGCTGAGTATTTTCATATTCATTGCTTTGTTTACATTTATTCCACTGTTTCTCTATAAGGTGAATGGCACGTCTAAACGCAATCAAGCGGTCATACATTAACGACATCAATAATACTGTGGTTCTACGATATTACTAAAACAACTGGTTACTATTTTTATAAGATAAGTATTTCTCCTGTGCCAATTCATAAACAGAAATTATTCGTTTGAAAATAATATACAACTATTAGGTGAAATAGCCTTTCATCGTGTTGGTTATAATGGTGCATTGTTATGTTTGTATAAAAGATGGTTTTTTAATTTTAAGAACAATACACCATGGACGATACTTGAAAGCAGCGTTGTAGTAGAGATTGAAATTGTAAATGGAGCAGTACAAGATAGTCGTCCTGAAGTAAATGCAACCTTCGCTATGTTGGGGTATTTTTGTATGCTATATATTTAAAGACAAACAGTTAACTTCAAAACATGAGGAGAAAAAATATATGAAAAAACACTTGCCATCTGTAATGATAATTATTCTTATGGTCTTTACTGTGTTGTTGTTTTCCTGTACTCTACATCAGCCCGATACTTCTGACCTGGTCTTTTTTGACGGTCATAATGAGAGGGTTACCGATGTCAGTACTTACAGCGAATTAAAAGTTGCTTCAATCGTTACTGATAAGGGCAATTGCTATATCAATGGTAATTGGTTTGATGACGAAAAATGTTTTGGCGTAGATAATATTATTCAATTTAACAACTGGTTTCAGAACTCCGTTGATCCTACAAGAGATGATTATATACAAATCTACAACGGTGGCGACGCCGAGAAAGTGAGGGTTTCATCCGCCGGAGGGATCATTTTCACGAAGAAAGGCACTGTGTTTTTGTTTGTCAACGGAAACAAACAGTACAGAACCCCGACACAATTCAGTACAGATCTTTACATTGACGGTTATCTGGATGACGATAATACCGTATATCTATTGCAAAAGAACGGTGATTTCGGCTATTATCATTTATCGTCACCAAATAAATTTAATGTGATTGCTCGAAATATCAACAAGTTCAAATTTCAACATATCATTCAGCTTTCTACAGGAAATGAATACAAAAAAATCTATCTGTTAAACAAGAAGCATCAATTATATATCGTCGATAAAGATCAATATATGATCGACGAAAGCAAATGTATATCAGATGTTGTTGATTTTGATGTGTCTGATAATACAAGAGTCGCGTATTTGACATCTGATGGAACGATGTATTATTCCGAGCAATACAACCCTGATGTTTCCATAGAATATTTATTGGATAAGGCTGTAAAACAAAACCTTCATCAAAACGATTTAAAAGAGTTTGCACTGTATGATGGAGGGATCATTTACCTGTATGAGAGCGAAAATGTATATGTAGTCGGGTATGAACTGGGGTTCGGTAGAAGCAGCGGCACATATCATAATGAAATGATCGGCTCTGATTATCAAAAGGTCGCTGCTGATAAGGATAGTATATGCTTAATAAATAACGATGGGATCCTTACGCGTTACGGTGCCTTGCCAAACGGAGCTGACAATTATTTGTTCTTTTGAAAGATATATATATCTTTGTTCGGATTCTAATCTTACGTTATAACCTTTCACGCACAACATCATAAAAAACAAAGCAACGATCCTCTGCTAAATCAAGGGGGATCGTTGCTTTTGTATATGTTGAAAGAATAGAATATGAGATAGGGGAAGGGGGAAGGACTACCAACTGACCTTGGAATAATCAGCGATACAGTCCGATACATTCTCTTACCGGCTATTCTGTGCTCTCCACAGGAGTGCCGATATTCGGAAAGCTTTGTAAGCCCGCGACGAGGCGTCGGATCACGGTCGCGTCCATCGCCTGGATCGTGCCGTCCTCATCTGCGTCGGCAGCCGCTTCCACGAAATTCGGTACTTCTATTTCCGAGAGATACATCTGGATCAATGACGCGTCGGTGATGGTTACTTCGCCGTCGTCATTCACGTCGCCGAGTAAGCAAAGATCGCCTTGTTCGGGATCGCGGCGCCTGCATGCGATCCCGTCTGCGTCAAACATACTGGTAAATCCCTTATTGCACGACGTTACACAGCGCACGGTGAAGATACATTCTTCTCCGACCGCGGCTTCCTTGTAAACGAACGAGGTATCGGTCGTGTCGCCGAGCCGTTTCCAAGTATCGTTCTCGCGGACATAATAGCGGTAGCGAGCCGCTCCGTCCACCTTGTCCCACTTGACCTCGATCCCATCCTCGGTATTGACCGCAGAGATCAGCTTCGGCGTATCCAGCGTGACCGCGCCGACCTTCAGCACGATATACATGGTGTTGCGATCCTTCATCGGATAAATCGCCGAGATCGCGTTACACGAGCCCTGACCTCCCGTAACGGTGTTGGAATGCCACAGCACATCGCTGTGACCGTCGCCCCAGTAAATGCCCGTGTGGTCATACTGATTGTTAACGTTTTCATTCTGGTCGAGGATCATCCATATAATATCGCCCTTTTCGGCATAGCCCGAATCGAGCATCTCCTGCTTATTGGCGAAGTATCGGCGCGTGATATTCAATCCGCGATAGAAGGATAACCGCCCCATCGACTTATTGACCGCCGTCTGGTTCCCGTTGCTGAATGATGTCGCCTTATAAAGCACATGCCATACAAAGCCCATGCAGTTCATCCCGGGCTGACCTTTGATGTCTAAGGTTCCGTATGCGCCCTTACAGTCGCCGTTGGGATTACGATGGTCGTAGGGGCGATAGGGGGTACCCAGATAATAATTGTCGTGCTCGTGACTGAGCAGCCAGTTCATGTAAGCCGCTCCGTCCATACCGAGCGCCTCACAGACGGTCTTTCCTTTAAACGAATCACCTGCTTTCGCGGCAGATACATCGATAGCCGAGAGGTTATTCACACTGATCACCATAACGACCATCAAGGCTGCGGCAATGATTCTCTTAATATATTTCATATATGATCACCATGTATTACTATAAAGTGCGTATCGAAAAATGTCAATAATCATCAAGAATAAACGTATAAATTATCATTATGAACCGAGCTTTCATGAATTTAGGTATTATAATTCTAATTTGCAATTAAAAATAGTTCTTCTGACATTATAATACTCAATGGCTTTCATTTAGTAAACTGTTAAAGCAAACTGTTAAAGGAGTAAAAAATATGAGTAACGAAAGATTGGTCGGTACCGTTTCCCGCGGTATCCGCTGTCCCATTATCCGTACCGGTGACGATCTCGCTTCGATCGTGACCGACAGCGTACTTGCAGCCGCAGACAGCGAGGGCTTCTCTCTGCGTGACCGCGACGTGATCGCCGTCACCGAGTCGATCGTCGCGCGCGCTCAGGGCAACTATGCCACGGTTCAGAACATCGCCGACGACGTCAAGGCGAAGCTCGGCGGCGGTACGGTAGGCGTGATCTTCCCGATCCTGTCCCGCAACCGTTTTGCGATCTGCCTGCGCGGTATCGCGATGGGCTGTAAGAAGATCGTGCTGATGCTGTCTTATCCGTCCGATGAGGTCGGCAACGAGCTCGTATCCATCGATAAGATCGACGAAGCAGGCGTGAATCCCTACAGCGACGTATTGACTCTCGAGAAGTACCGCGAGCTCTTCGGCGTGAATAAGCATGAGTTCACCGGCGTTGATTACGTCGATTATTACGCGAATCTGATCAAGGAGAGCGGGGCAGAGGTTGAGATCATCTTCGCCAACCGTCCCAAGACCATCCTCGAGTACACCGATACCGTACTCACCTGCGATATCCATACCCGTAAGCGCACCAAGCGCATCTTAAAGGACGCGGGCGCCAAGATCGTACTGGGTCTCGATGATATCATGAACGCTCCCGTAGACGGCTCGGGCTATAACGAGAATTACGGTCTCTTAGGCTCCAACAAGTCTACCGAGGATACCGTCAAGCTTTTCCCGCAGAACGCTCAGCCGCTGGTCGAGGACATTCAGAAGAAGATCCTCGACGCTACCGGTAAGCATGTTGAGGTCATGGTATACGGCGACGGCGCCTTCAAGGATCCTCAGGGCAAGATCTGGGAGCTCGCCGATCCGGTCGTATCTCCCGCGCATACCGACGGTCTGATCGGTACGCCGAATGAGCTCAAGCTCAAGTACCTGGCGGATAACGACTTCAAGGAGCTCAGCGGCGACGAGCTGAAAGCCGCGATCTCACAGAGCATCAAGACCAAGGACGCGAACCTCGTCGGCAATATGGCTTCTCAGGGCACAACGCCCCGTCAGCTGACCGACCTGATCGGCTCGCTGTGCGATCTGACCTCCGGCTCCGGCGATAAGGGTACGCCCGTCGTACTGGTGCAGGGCTACTTCGATAACTATACCAACGACTGATCAAGTTAATAATAATCAGGCGCAGCCTTCCCGGGGTAGGGGAGGCTGCTTTTTTACTTTTGTTTAAAGAAATGCGACAATCTCGATTGATTACAATTTTGTAGTAAAAATCCTCTTGACATAGCTTGTAAATTGTGTTACTGTAGTAATACAATAATACAGTCAGGAGGAATGATATGAATTGGCTGTTGGATAAGAAACGTCCTATCTGTCCGCAGATCGCCGAGAAGCTGTGCGTTCTGATCGCGTCGGGTGAGATCGGCGCGGGGGACAGGCTGATGTCCGTTCGCGATGTCGCACTGAATGCCGGTGTGACTCCGAATACCGTCCAGAAATCCTTCGAGATGCTCGAGCAGCAGGGCGTGATCTATTCGCGCAGAGGCGCGGGATGGTTCGTCAGCGAAAACGTCGATGTCGCAAAGAATGTTTTTAACGAATTGGTTCATTCCAAAACCGTTGCTTATCTCAACGATATGGAGTCGCTGGGACTTGGCAAAAAGGAAATTATCAATATCATAAAGGAGTTTCGTTATGAGTGAGATACTTCGCTGCGTCGGTCTTACCAAGAACTACGGCGGACTCAGAGCGCTCGATAACCTTTCACTTTCTATCGAAAGCGGAAGGATCATCGGTCTTTTAGGTCCCAACGGTGCGGGTAAAACCACGCTGATCAAGATGATCAACGGCTTGCTGCAGCCTACGTCCGGCACCATCACCATCAACGGGTTGGCGCCCTGTACGACGACGAAGCAGCTCGTCAGCTATCTGCCTGACGTCAGTTATCTTAACAACTGGATGACCGTCGAGCAGATCGTTGATATGTTCACCGACTTTTACGCTGATTTCCGTCCTCAGCTTGCTTATGAGATGATCTCAAGACTCGGGATCGACCGTAAGCTTCGCTTGAAAACGCTCTCCAAGGGCAACAAAGAGAAGGTTTGTCTGATTCTTGTGATGAGCCGTAACGCGATGCTATATGTGCTCGACGAGCCGATTGCGGGCGTTGATCCCGCTACGCGCGACTACATCATCTCGACCATTATCAACAACTACAATCCCGCCGCTTCCGTACTGATCTCGACCCATCTGATCTCTGATATCGAGTCGGTGCTCGATGAAGTGATCTTTATTCAGAACGGCATGATCACGATGCACGATTCGGTCGATAATATCCGCTCTCAGCACAACATGAGCGTTGACGAGTATTTCAGGGAGGTATTCAGATGGTAAGCAAGCTGATCAAATACGACTTTCAGTCGTTTATCCGACTCATCCTTCCGGTTCAGCTGATCGTCATCGGTATCGCTGCTCTTAACCGCATCGTACAGCTCTTTGAGCCGGCTCCGCTCGGTGTGGACGTTTCTGATACAGCCCGGCACGCACACGCTGTATATAATACCTTCTTTGTATCTTCCATGGTGCTGTACGGTATCGCGATCGCGACCGCACTGATCCTCACCGTGATCGTCGCGATCGTACGTTTCTATCAGGGAATGTATACGAATGAGGGTTATCTGAATCACACGCTGCCGGTTACGCCCGCCCAGCATATCTTCGCGAAGCTGCTCAACTCGCTGATCTTCTTCATCGGTACGCTGTTCGCGATATTCCTCTCGTTTATGGTCATCACGCTCGGCGAGGTGAATATCGAGATCTTCAAGGCGTTCGGTTTTCTTGTCGGGAAGTTTTTCAGCTCCGCGGGAGCAGAAGGCGTACTGTACATCGTTGAAGCGGGTCTTTTGGCTCTGATCTCGTTGATCACAATGTACCTCAAGCTGTATTTCTGCATCTCCGTCGGACAGCTTGCAAAGAAGCGCAAGATTCTGCTTGCCTTCGGCGCATTCTTCGGCATTTATGTCGCAAAACAGATCATCGGCACTATCTTCATCGCCATGGTCGCTGTCGGAGTGAATTGGATTACAGCGATCGGCGAATGGTTCGATCACTACGCTTCCGCCGTTCATTTTGCCTTATGGTTCGGTATCGTCATATACGCGATCGTCGCGGTCGTTTATTTCACGCTTACCCGGTTCATCATGGGCAAAAAGCTCAATCTGACCTAAAGGAGGGGAGAGAAGATGAAAAGATTTTTTAAGCTTAGCGCTTACCTGCTGTCTGTTGTTTTGCTCGCCCTCTTCCTTTGCTCCTGCAACGCGCTGGATGAAGCGAAGGCGAACCGTGCGATATACAACGAGGATAAATCCGTCATCACCTTCCGCGATAATGAGTATCGTAAGCTGGATACCGGAAAATACGATTTCATCATAGATTATGATAGCAGTGATGTTTATTATGCGACAACGCCGGATGTTCCCGTTCTGCTTGCGTCGAGCTTCGGCGATCAGATATTCACAAACAAGGATCTCAGCATTCTGAAATACAGCAACAACCGATCTTATGTGCGCGGCGATCAATATGACGCCGTGAAGAAAGCGGTAGACAGCGCTGAGCTTGACCGTTACTTTTTCAATTACACTGATTTTGATGCATGGGATGGAGACGGAGACTATGCTCCGACGAAATACGTCATGCTGGATGATAAGCAGACCGCGGTGATCAATAAGGCGCTGAATGCTTCCGAAAAAGAAAAGTTCAAATATACGGAGCTCAGCGACGGTGCGTATGATATAAAAACCATTCGGCTGTCTGTATGCGATAACGATATGCTGCTGACGGACGCTTACACGACCTATTATATCTTCCGCGACGGGTCTAAGTACTGCTTCTGGGACGGTAAAACCTATAAGGAAAACTGCATCTATCAGTTCAAGGGCGAGGATGAAAAGATGATCGAAGATATCTTTGATCAAAACCCCAACGGCTTGACGGATGAGAATATCCGCTGGCGTATCGGATATGAACCCGAGATAAACGAGCCGCAGCCGGTAGACGCCGTTCATCAGGAGGGATAACCGAAAAAA
>CAMVDB010000010.1 GCA_947166135.1 uncultured Clostridia bacterium
TTGTCATTGATCAGGAAGTGCTCGGGCATATCGACCTTGTAGCCGTCCGCAAACTTGCGGGGATCGGTCATCACGCCGGTCAGCGCAGATACCGCGGCGACCTCGGGGGATACTAAGTAGATCTCGGCGTCCTTGGTTCCGCTTCTGCCGAGGAAGTTACGGTTGAAGGTACGCAGGGAAACGCCCTTGCTGTTGGGCGACTGACCCATGCCGATGCAGGGACCGCAGGCGCTCTCGAGGATCCTCGCGCCGGCGTCGATCAGGTCGGACAGCGCGCCGTTCTGAGCGAGCATGTTCAGTACCTGCTTGGAGCCGGGAGCGATCGCGAGCGATACGCTGTCAGCAACGGTCTTGCCCTTAAGGATATGCGCGACCTTCATCAGATCAGTGTAGCTGGAGTTGGTGCAGGAGCCGATGCAGACCTGGTTGACGACCATACCCTCGAGTTCCTCGACGGATTTGACGGCGTCGGGGGAATGGGGGCAGGCAGCCAGCGGCTTGAGCTCGTTTAAGTCGATGACGATATGCTCGTCATACTCAGCGTCGTCGTCAGCCTTCAACTCAGTGTATACGTCTGCTCTGTCCTGAGCCTTCAGGAACTCGAGCGTATTCTCGTCGGAGGGGAAGATCGAGGTGGTAGCGCCAAGCTCAGCGCCCATGTTGGTGATGGTTGCTCTCTGCGGAACGCTCAGGGTTTTGATACCCTCGCCGGTATACTCGATGATCTTGCCTACGCCGCCCTTGACGGACATGATGCGCAGTACCTCGAGGATGATATCCTTCGCGGAGACATTCTCCTGTAATTCGCCCTTGAGTTCAACGTTGACGATCTTCGGCATGGTGATGTAGTACTCGCCGCCACCCATCGCGACAGCAACGTCCAGACCGCCCGCGCCGATTGCCAGCATACCGATGCCGCCGCCGGTGGGGGTGTGGGAGTCGGAGCCGATCAGGGTCTTGCCCGGGATGCCGAAGCGCTCGAGGTGAACCTGATGACAGATACCGTTGCCGGGACGGGAGAACCAGATGCCGTGCTTCTTACATACCGTCTGGATAAAGCGGTGATCGTCGGCGTTCTCAAAGCCGGTCTGCAGGGTGTTGTGGTCGATATAAGCGACCGATCGCTCGGTGCGTACGCGATCGATGCCCATCGCCTCAAATTCCAGATAAGCCATGGTGCCGGTCGCGTCCTGAGTCAGCGTCTGATCGATACGGATTCCGATGTCGGTACCCTTTTTCATCTCACCGGTGACAAGGTGAGCCTTAATGATTTTTTCTGCAAGTGTTAATCCCATAATTAACAACCTCCCGTAAATTAGATTTCATCTATCCTGTAAAGCAGGAGGACGGTAGCGACCGCCGACCCGCCGGTGTTTCATCTTCGTTTATCGCGGCTCTGTGCGAGTCCGATTAACGAAAATACATAGTTATTATACATGATTTTCCTTACAAAGTAAAGCACATAATATTTTTTTCGATGTGATTTCTTTTTCGGTAAATTTTCACATAGCATTGTACTGTCAATAGTGCTATAATGATATGGTATTATAAGGAAGTCTGCGCCTGTGGCGCATATATGAAAAACAAGGTGATTCAAATGTCAGAGAGAGAAAACCTGCGTAATATCGCGATCATCGCCCACGTTGACCACGGTAAGACCACCCTGGTCGATCAGTTGCTCCGCCAGAGCGGTATCTTTCGCTCGAACGAGGTCGTCAACGAGCGCGTCATGGATTCGAACGATCTGGAGCGTGAGCGCGGTATCACGATTTTGTCCAAGAATACTTCCGTCATGTACGGAGATACCAAGATCAATATCGTCGACACCCCCGGACATGCCGATTTCGGCGGCGAGGTAGAACGCATTTTGATGATGGTCGACGGCGTTCTGCTGCTTGTCGACGCTTTCGAGGGTTGTATGCCGCAGACCCGTTTCGTGCTGAAAAAGGCTTTGGGACTCGGTAAGAAGCCGCTGGTCGTCGTCAATAAGATCGACCGTGACGGCGCCCGCCCCGAGGAAGTCATCGACGAGGTGCTCGATCTCTTTATCGAGCTCGGCGCCGATGATGATCAGCTTGAGTTCCCTGTCGTATATGCTTCCGCGAGAGAGGGTGTATCCTCCCTTGATCCGTATGAGATGACCCCTGATATGAAGCCGCTGTTCGAGGCGATCATCCGTGAGATCCCCGCTCCTCAAGGTGAGGTCGACGCGCCGCTCCAGCTGCTTGTCTCCAATATCGAATACGACGAATATGTCGGACGTATCGGTATCGGCAGAGTCGAGCGCGGACGCGTTAAGTCCGGTCAGCAGGCGGTTCTCTGCCATCAGGACGGCACCACCACTAACGTCAAGGTCAGTAAGCTTTATGAGTTTGAGGGATTGAAACGTGTGGAGTGTGACGAAGCCGAGATGGGTGACATCGTCTGTGTATCCGGTATCGCGGATATCAACATCGGTGAGACGATCTGCGCTCCCGATCACATCGATCCGCTCCCGTTTGTCAAGATCGACGAGCCGACCGTTTCGATGAACTTTATCGTTAACAATTCTCCCTTCGCGGGCAGAGAGGGCAAGTACGTCACCTCCCGCAATATCCGTGACAGACTGTTCAAGGAGGTCGAGACCAACGTCGCCCTGCGCGTGGAAGAGACCGACTCCGCCGATACCTTCAAGGTCAGCGGCAGAGGCGAGCTGCACCTGTCCATCCTGATTGAGACCATGCGCCGCGAGGGCTATGAGTTCCAGGTCAGCCGTCCGCAGGTCATCACCAAGATGATCGACGGCGTCCTCTGCGAGCCGATCGAGTATTTGATGATCGAGGTGCCCGAGGCGTATGTCGGCGCTGTAATGGAGAAGCTCGGTTCCCGTAAGGCGGAGCTGATCAACATGGGTACGCGCGACGGCGGCTCGACTCACATCGAGTTCCGCATCCCGTCCCGCGGTCTGATGGGTTATCGTCCCGAGTTCCTGACCGATACTAACGGTAACGGTATCATGAACCACGTTTTCGATTCCTACGAGCCTTATAAGGGTGATATCGTCACCCGCCATCAGGGTTCGCTGATCGCGTTCGAGACCGGCGAGACCGTCACCTACGGCCTGTACGCCGCTCAGGAGCGCGGCAGACTCTTTGTCGGACCCGGCGTAGACGTCTACGAGGGTATGATCGTCGGCGCCTGCCCCAAGGCGGAGGATATCACCGTCAACGTTTGTAAGAAGAAGCATATCACCAATACCCGCGCTTCGGGCTCCGATGACGCGTTAAAGCTCACGCCGCCCTCCATCCTCTCTCTCGAGCAGTGTCTGGAGTTCATCGCGGATGACGAGCTGGTCGAGGTCACTCCCGTCAGCATTCGTATGCGTAAGGAGATCCTCAGCAAGGAACAGCGCATGAAGCACCAGTTCCGCAATAAATAATTTTGGTCAGTAATTATTGATAAAAAAATCTTTCGGGCACGGGTGCCCTGCACATACCCCTAAACCCAGTTTACATGAATTACATTATTCTTGATCTTGAATTTAACGGCGCGTATTCCAAACACAGACATCGCTTTGTTAATGAAATCATCGAGTTTGGTGCCGTTAAATGTGACGAACAATTAAATATCATCGATACTTTCTCCGAACTGGTCACACCGCAGATCAGCAAGAAGCTCAATTCGCACGTGTCCGCTTTGACGCACATCACGATCGACGAGCTCAAAGAGAGCCACAATACCTTCTCTCATGTCTGCTCGAAGTTTCGTAAGTTCCTCGGCGACGGCGTTCTGCTCACGTGGAGCAACAGCGATATCCTTGTATTGATGGAGAACTACCGTTATTTCTTCGGAAATGACAAGATCTCCTTTTTGCAGTATTATGTGAATCTGCAGAAGTACTGCGAGCGCGCTTTGAACTACACCGACCGCCATCACCAGATGGGTCTGTCCGCGTGTGCTGAGGCGATCGGTCTTACCTTTGAGGAGGGGAAGCTCCACCGTGCGTATCAGGATGCGGAACTCTCCGCCACATGCTTTAAGGCGCTGTATAACGAGGAGCTGTTGAAGGAGTTCATCTATCGTTGTGATGATGACTTCTACAGCAGGGTCACCTTCAAGAACTATAATATCTGTGATTTGAAGGATTCCGGAGTCGACAGACACCAGATGTACTTCAACTGCGAGCAGTGCGGTAGACGTGCCTTCAGGCGCAGCAAATGGCGTTTGAAGAATCGCAGCTTCCGCGCGAACTTCCGCTGTTTGAGATGTGGCAAAGATTTCGAGGGTCGTATCGTGTTCAAGCGGTGCTACGATCATGTCGAAGTCATCAAAAAGACCGCTGAGATCCCGCCTAAGGAATCCCGCAGACAGAAATCGGAGAAGAACAGTACTGAACAATAATATCAATCGTCGGCGATTTTTCGGAATCGCTGATATTCTTTTGAAAATATTTCGAACAAATATTCTAAAATCGCTTGCTTTATCTGTATTTCTATGGTAAAATAGAAGTATCGAAAGGGAGAATGATGCTAAATCCCTGCCGATAATGAGCGAGCCCCATGCTCAGTGAATACGTCCGGTTATACATTTTTGCAATGAAGTTGAGCGAAAGGAATCTAAAATGAATTATCTTGAATGGGCACAGGAGTATCGTGAGAATGCTTCCCGTGTACAAGCCGTGATTGAGAAGAAGAAAGCTCTTTTGAACGATCGAAACCTGACCGCCGATATGCGTAAGCAGATCAGCGACGCGATAATCTCCTACCGGGTGATCTATCGCGAATTGCTAAAGACCGCCGAGCTGTTGAGCAGTCGAGCTCAGGAGCACAGCGATGCGGCATGAGCGTATGTACTTGACGGATGAAAGCAGTGATCTGATCGCCTTTCATCTTTATCAGCAGGGCTCTACCAACCGCCCCGAGCGCGAGCGTATGCGCAGGATCCTGCTTCGCGCGATCCGCCATGAGCTGACCGACCGCCAGCGCAGCTGCCTGACGATGTATTATTTGGAAGGTATCAAGATGAAGGACATTGCAAAGACGATGGGTCTTTCTAAATCCACAGTCTCTCGACATATCAGCGCCGCTACGCGAAAGCTGAGGAAGGTCGCCTCATACTATCAACGCTAAAATTGAATAAAAAGTGCCCGTCATAGCCGACGGGCATTTTTGTGTCTATTATTCTGTTTCAACGGGTGCCTTTTCGGTTTCCTTGTTTAGCTTGCTTTTTATTTTCTTAAATAGAAAATAAAAAGCTTTGGTGCTTTCAATCATCCCGTAAGCCGCGAGAGGGATGAGGAAGATAAAGTAGGGCAGCATATACTGACTTTTTGCTTCGAACAGCGTATGGTAGAGGATGCCGCCTGTGACTGACAGCGGTAGGATCAGCGTCTGCGGACAGAGCGTTCTTCGCAGGATCAGCCATATCATTCCCGCTGTTGCAAACAGCAGAGTCATCATGTTGAAGTAGTGGAACCAGTTGTCTAGCAGGAGCTTCAAGCCGCCGGTATACGCGGAGTCAACGATAGGGGACAGCTTCTCGTTCGTCGGAATATTATGTTCTCTGACTTGACTGAGCCATATAGACTGGAAGGTAGGCTCGTTGATCTGACTGAGCAGCTTTTCCTTGAAGAACTCAACGGTACGACGGGACGCGGATAAGCTTTGCATCCGTTCCTTGATACCGAGCTTCGCGGACTCGTCCGCCGCATTCATATCCATATTTGAGCCTAAGAGCGTGTTGAAGTCTACCGCGTTATACCAGCCCGGCGCCATGCCGGATTCGCTGATACCCGCGTAGCGCTTGACGGTTGATGACAGATGGGTATCGAGCTTGCCGCCGCTTGCGCTTCTGTAGCCCGCGACAACAAGCTTCTGTGCGCCGAAGGCACAGAGTACCATCAGCGCCGCCATCGCGATCGAGAGCCACTTCTTCTTGTCGACCGCATGAAGCACCAGCGCGATGCATACCGCGATCAGGATCACCATGTATTCGGGGCGGAGTATATAGCCTAGAATCGCCGTCAATATGCCGAGTCCTGCGTACAGCAGCTTGTTCTCCTTCATGAAGCGGAGTGCGAAAAAGATCGCCCATACGATGAACGCCAAGCCGATCAGATAGCTGTAGACGTAGGTCGTGATGAACATCGGCTGCAGGCACAGCGTCAGCAGAATCGCACTCAGGTTCGTCACCGAAGGACGGTCGAAAGCGTGCTTGACGATCAGCACCAATCCGAGATACACAGCGTCCAGCGCGATCACATTGATGACCTGGAATACCAGCGCACTCGTTCCGCTGCCGAAAACGGTATAGAACAACTGCGTGAACAAGACAAAACCCAGTTCATTCGGGTAAAAATCAAAATAACTGTGATTACCGTAGCTTGCGCCCGAATTGACCAAATTGCCGAAGTTCCCTTGTGAAGCGTCCTTCGCGGTATTCAGCAGGGTCATACTGTCGCCCGACGGTACCGATTGCACCAGGTTCACCCACGCGAGCGACAGCACCGTCGTGAACAGCAGCATCACCCCGACGATAAAGCGGGTGTTGAGTCTGCTGATCTCAATGTGTTTCCGCATCATCGCGAGAGCCGTCATGATGCTCAGTCCGATCAGCGCCAGATTGGTGAATATCAGATCGCTGTCAAAGGTGATCCGCTCGCTGTAGGGGTTGGCGGGGTCGATATGGCTGGTCTGTACGATGCTCCCGACCGTGATGATCGCGTATAGAAGCGCCAGCAGGTACACGGCGACCGAGGAGCAGATACGGATGACCTTGTTTTTGGTGTAGAGTGAGTTTTCCACCGTGATCTCCTTATGTTATTCGTTATTGTGAGGCTCTGCATAAGCTGAAATGATTCGAGCCATGAGAGCTTGTTCGCTTACAGCTCGAAGTCCTCTTTGGAAAAGCTTTTCAGGGGAGCCATCCCCTTAGGCTCGCGCATGATGGGATTGTACTTGAATTTGCTGCACTTGCCGTTCTTCAGGCTTTTGTTCTTGGTGCAGTACTGTGATTCACCCTCGGTTTTAGAATGTTCGCAGTACACGCACGACACGGCTATATTATTTCCAAACAGTTTCTTTTTCATAATATCACCATCATAATTAATCAGTATATCTCACAGCCCGAAAAAATTGTTTAAGCTGTGGCGGTTTTGACCTGTCTGTATCTCAGTATACCATCTGTTTTTGACTATTGCAAGATGTTCGTGAACGTAGTATAATAACAGCAACTTTAAAAAACAGGTGATGTAATGACTTTTCGATCCGATGTGTTCACCCTCAATGACCGTGAGGGCGTTTCTTATTTGACATACGACAGCCTCAGCGCCATTCCCTTTATCCGTCATGCCTTTTCAACAAAGATTGGGGAGGGTACCCGTACTATCCACCCGATGGATATGAGCTTTGATCATGACGATCCCGAGGCGGTCACCGAGAATTATAAGATGTTTTGCAAGGCGGCGGGCTTAGATTTCAACTCGCTGGTCGCGTCCTCTCAGGATCATCATACCTTCGTCAGGGTGTGTACCTCCGCCGAGAAGGGTATCGGAATCTACCGTGCGAAGGATATCGAGAGCGTCGACGGCCTCGTGACCATCGAGCCGGGCGTGACGTTATGCACCTACTATGCCGACTGCACACCGCTGTTCTTTGTCGATACCGCGACCCACGCGATCGGTCTGGCGCACGCCGGATGGCGCGGTACCGTCGGCAGGATCGCCGAGAAGGTCATCCGAACCATGACCGACAGCTTCGGTACCGATCCCGCCGATCTTGTCTGTGCGGTCGGTCCGAATATCTCCGTCTGCTGTTATGAGGTCGATGAGCCGTGCGCGAAGGAGTTTTACGCGCTCGGCCTTGATTCCGATAAGTTCGTATTTCCCAAGGACGGCGGTAAGTACATGGTCGATATGCTCGAGTGCAACCGCCAGATCCTGGTGTCCTGCGGCGTAAAGCCCGGGAATATCACCTTGAGCGACGTCTGTACACAGCACAACAGTGATCTGCTCTGGAGCCATCGCGCTACCAAGGGCGACCGCGGTACGATGTGCGCCATGCTCAGGATCAATCCGGAAAAGTGATCATCAGGCTCCCTTATACAGGGAGCCTTTGATATTGAGCTTTCCGTTCTTTGCGAACCATACCTCTTTGACGTCGAAGCTTTTTCCGTTCAGATCTTCCAGACATCCTGCGGGAGAGGTGAAGCGGAAGGTCAGCTTGTATGAGTACAGCGCCTGTCGCTTCATTTTCAGCCTTGCGTTGAGCTTTCTGTCCCCGTACTTTTCATCCCCGATCAGCGGATGTCCGATATGCGCCATATGCGCGCGGATCTGGTGCGTTCTGCCGGTATGCAGGAGTACCTCGCAGAGGGAGAAGCCGTCGGCAGAATCCAATACCGTGTACTCAGTGACGATCTCCTTGTCGCCCTCGCGCTGTTTGTCGCGTACGGTGACCGTATTGGTGCGCTCATCCTTAGAGTGATAGGCTGTGAGGATCGCGTGCTCGGGCTTCGGCGTACCTTTGACAGCGCATAGATAGTACTTCTCGATTTCCCTGTCGCGGATCTTTTGGTTCATCACGCGGAGCGCTTCGGCGTTTTTCGCAGCGATCACGATGCCGCCGGTGTTGCGGTCGATGCGGTTGCATAAAGCAGGGGTGAAGCTGTGCTCCGTATCGGGCTTGTATCCTCCATTGTCATACAGATAGCGCAGGACGCGCAGGTTCAGTGTATCGCTGTCGTAGCGGTTGTCCTGATGACAGATAACGCCGATCTTTTTATCCAGTAGGAGGATGTTCTCGTCCTCATAGAGGATATCCAGCTGCTTACCCGCTTTCATAAAGTCGTAGCTTTTCTGCTCTTCAAAGAACTCGTCCCTGATATAGAAGGTCAGCACGTCGCCCTCGCTGAGGAACACCTCGGGCTGTACCTTCTTTCCGTTTAATTTGATATATTTGGTGCGCAGGTATTTATACATCAGCGACTTCGGCATGGTTTTAAACCGCTTGGAGAGGTACTTGTCCAGCCGCTGACCCGCGTCATTCTTTGTAACTTTCACTTCTCTCATATCTTCACCGTATCAATAAATATGTCATTGTAAAGCCCGTCGGGACTGCAACAATCACAACCGAATTAAAGGCGTCATTGCGAAGCCCGCAAGGGCTGTGGTAATCTCAACCTTATTACGTATTGTACCAAAAACCATTCGATATTTCAACGGTAACATTTCTTAACCTTCTGCGTAGTATATACAGGGTGATGAAAATGAGATGTCGTAAGAACAGCTGTGCCACAGCGATCTCCTTCGGACTGGGTCTTCTGACAGCCTCGATACTTCCGACGAAAGCGGTGTGTGTGATAGCGGCGATCGTGCTCATCATCACCTGTTTGACAAGGAGGCAGCGATGAAGGTAGTTGTGTTGGATCATCCGAAGATCCTCTCGTTCTTCCTCAGGAAGATCTACGGGATCAAAAAGGTCAAGGAGCCTTCGGTATAAGGCGACGAACAACGGCGGCAGCTCAGCTGTCGCTTTTGTCATATACATATAAATTTAGAATTGCCGCCGCTGTATTTCAAGCGACGGCATTCTTCATTTCGTCAGTCTCAGTATCTGACCGGGATAAATAATGTTGGGATTCTCGAGCTTATTCAGGCTCAGGATGTTCTCGAGTTCCAGACCGTAGCGGTCGGCGATCGATAGGATCGTATCGCCCGGACGTACTACATAGTAGCGCGGCGACTGGATATCCTCGATCGGCAGAATCAACTCCTGACCCGGAAAAATGGTGTAAGGAGGTACGAGCCCGTTCGCCTTGGCGATCTCCTCGGGATTCGTCCCGAAGAACTGCGCGATCGCGTACAGGGTGTTTCCCGGTCTGACTGTATATGTTACCATCGATATATGGCTCCTTTCCTGTTACTGTTATATTCTATGCAGCTCATCCTTATCGGTGACGATGGAATATCCTGTAAAATATTGTATAATATTTATAAATATAATTCTAATTCGGAACTAAATGTGTAGTATTATTTGATATGATAAAGCTGTATAAACATGCTAAATTGAGGGTATCAAATTGAGTTATAAACGTGTAATTTCACTATTTTTAGCGTTCATTTGCCTTTCCGCGGTCACGTCTGCCGCTATTTACGCAGAGGGTGAGACGCAGGTACAGGAGGTTGAGACCATGCCCGAAGCACCTACGATTGCAGAGATCATTGAGACCGAGCCCCCGACCGAACCGCCCACCGAGGCGCCTACCCAGAAGCCGACTGTAAAACCTACCGAGCCGCCGCTTCATCCTAAGAGCTACGGCTATGACGGTTATGCCAAGAGACTTGACAAAACGGTCTACAGCGACAATGACCTCGGCGCGAATTATTCGCCGGAGTATACGAACTTCAAGCTCTGGGCGCCGACCGCGGATGAAGTCAAGGTTTGTATCTACAAGACCGGCTCCGATGAGGAGGAGGGCTTCAACACCATCGCCATCCAGCCCATGAAATTCTCGAAATCTGTCGGTACCTGGTATATCACCCTTCCGGGTGATTACAAGAATATGTATTACACCTATAAGGTGACCAACAACGGCGAGACCCATGAGGTCGTCGATCCTTACGCGAAGTCCGCCGGAGTGAACGGCAATCGCGGTATGATCCTCGATCTGCGCGATACCGATCCCGAGGGCTGGAAGGATGACAGCTTCAATCGTGTGAGCAGTGCGACCGACGCGGTCGTCTGGGAGGTCAGCGTACGCGACTTCTCAGCCGATCCTCATTCGGGCGTCAGCGAAGCGAATCGCGGTAAGTTCCTCGCCTTTACCGAGGACGGCACGACCTACGAGGGCAGGGAAGAGAACCTTTCCACCTGTGTCAGCTACTTAAAGGAGCTAGGCGTGAATTATGTCCAGATCAATCCGTTTTACGATTTCGCTTCTATCGACGAGTCCCGACAGCTCGACGATCAGTATAACTGGGGCTATGATCCGAAGAACTACAACGTCCCCGAGGGCTCCTATTCCTCGAATCCCTACGACGGCAAGACTCGCGTCAAAGAGTGCAAGCAGATGATTCAGGCGCTCCATAAGGCGGGTATAGGCGTTATCATGGATGTTGTCTATAACCACACCTATTTCTCGGAGGATTCTTTCTTCCAGTATATCGTCCCATTCTATTATCACCGCTTCAACGAGGACGGCAGCTGGTCGAACGGCTCCGGCTGCGGCAACGACGTCGCCACCGAGCGCTTCATGGTCAGTAAGTTCATCCGTGATTCGGTGAAGTACTGGGCGAGTGAATACCATATCGACGGCTTTCGCTTTGATCTGATGGGCTTGATGGATGTCGGAACCATGCAGGGCATCCGTGCCGATCTGAACGCCCTACCGAATGGCGATAAGATCCTGATGTACGGCGAAGCATGGAACATGCAGACCACCGTACAGCCTGACGTCAAGCTCGCCAACCAGAGCAACATGTACCTGCTGCCCGGTGTCGGTGCGTTCAACGATACCGGCCGCGACGCGATCAAGGGCTCGAACTTCACTGCGAAAGAGCCCGGTTTCGTACAGAAGGGCTCGTCCAAGTCCGGTGTGCGCAGTACCGTTGACGGCGACGGTGGGGGATGGGCAAAGACGCCCGACCAATGCGTGAATTACGTATCTTGTCACGATAATCTGACGTTATATGATAAGCTCACCGACTCGGTCCATCACGACGGTAAGTATACCGAACGCCGCGAGGACTTAGTCAAGATGAATCGCCTGTCATCCGCGATCGTTCTTATGAGTAACGGTATGCCGTTTATGCTCGCGGGTGAAGAGATGGCACGTACCAAGCAGGGGGATGAGAATTCCTATATTTCTTCCGTGGAGATCAATCAAATCGACTGGAAGCTGCGCTATAAATACGCGACGCTTACCGATTATTACAGCGGTCTTATCGAGATCCGTAAGGCGGTTCCTGCCCTGCGCGACGGTTCCGCAAAGCGTGAATCGCTCGAAGCGGACACTAAGTCCGCTCTGGCATACAGCGTAGCGGCAAGCGGCTCCCCCTCCGCGGTCGTCATCTATAACGGCGATCAGGAGAAGAGCGCTAAGGTCACCCTGCCTGTCGGAGCATGGGTACAGGTCGCCGACGGTGAATTCGCCGGCTTGCGTGCGATGGATAACGTTTCCGGCACGATCATGGTTCCCGCAGGCTGTGCCGCCGTCCTGATCGATAAAGAGGGCTTTGCTTCTATCGCTCAGAAGGAGCCTGAGAGCGTCGTTTACATGCGCTATACGGATAAGAAGAGCGGCGAGGTAATATGTGAGGAGCGCCTCGAGGGTAAGAAGGGCGAGTCTTATACCGCCGAAGCACCGTCCGCTCTGCTGTTCAACTACAACATTGTTTCCAAGGGCAGCCTGAACGGCAGCTTCGATAAACTATATGAGGTCGTCAACGTTCCCGTCGAGCAGTATGAGGGCGATTATTCCACCGTTACGATCCGTTTCCTCAGTGATAAAGACAAGCAGCTTGCCGATACCATCGTCATGACCAATCGCGTCGGGCAGCGTTACTTCACACCGTCTATCCCCGGCGTGAAGGGTTATTCGCTCGATCTGAACAATCTTCCCGATAATGCCGCCGGAAAATATACCGACGAGCCGATCGACGTTATCTTTCGCTACACGAAGATCGAGGACAAAAAGGACAAAAAGGATGATTCGGCTTATCAGTGTCGCGCGAACGTGATCTATCTTGCCGAGGACGGAAAGATTCTCGACCGCAAATCCTACATGGGCGTAGAGGGGGATAAGCTCGAGCTTGAGATCCTTGACTTTGACGGTTACGAGTACTTTGAGGAGAGTAACTCTAACGCCCTGTTCACACCCGTGGAGCTCAATGTTCTGGTCTATTATCAAAAGCCCCGCGCCGATTATCTGATCTATATTTTGATTGCGGGCGGCGCAGTCGTTCTGCTCGGCGCGATCGCACTCATCCTCAGAACGAACAAAAAACGTAAGATGAAGGCAATCAGCATTGATGACTGATTGGTTAAACAATGCTTTTTCATAACATTTATATTATTTAAGGAGGAAATTGCATGAAAAAGACAAAGAAGGTTATAGCTCTGCTGCTGACCTTAGCGCTTGTTGCAGGTATGCTCAGCGTAGCGGTCGTATCCGCTTCCGCTGCCGGCAATCCCTACAGCGACGCCGCTATGGCTCTTGACGCAGAATATGCCTACGACGGAGAATTAGGCGCGATCTATTCTCCCGATGCCACCACCTTCAAGGTATGGGCGCCTCTGGCGACTGAGGTCAAGCTCAATCGCTATGCGACCGGTTCCGACAGGGAAGAGGGCGCCGCTAATCTCGGCACCACTCAGATGGAAAAGCTGATGGACGGTGAAAAGTGGACAGGCGTATGGACCGCCACCGTACAGGGCGACATCGTCAACACCTATTACACCTACACCATCACCAACCCCGACCACATCTACCACAGCTCCGGTCTCGTGACCCATGAGACGCAGGATATCTACTCTCATGCAGTCGGCGTGAACGGCGACCGCTCCATGGTCGTCGACCTCAGCAAGACCGATCCCGAGGGCTGGAACAACGATCAGCACGTCTTCACCGATAACCAGACCGACGCGATCGTATGGGAAGTTCAGGTCAAGGACTTTTCCTACAACCCCAACTCCGGCGTGAGTGACGCGAACCGCGGAAAATTCCTCGGCTTCACCGAGAAGGGCACCACCCTTAACAACGAGGGTGTTCTCTCCACCGGTATCGACTACTTAAAGCAGCTGGGTGTTACTCATGTTCAGATCAACCCCTTCTATGACTTCGCCACCATCAACGAGGCGGGCGACGACACTCAGTTCAACTGGGGTTATGATCCTAAGAACTACGGTGTTCCCGAGGGCTCCTTCTCCTCGAACCCCTACGACGGCAACGTTCGTATCAACGAGTGTAAGCAGATGATCCAGGCGCTCCACGAGGCGGGTATCGGCGTCATCATGGACGTTGTTTATAACCACACCTACAGCGTAGACTCCTGCTTTACCTATTCCGTTCCCGAGTACTATTATCGAATGGCTGCCAACGGCACCTACAGCCAGCAGTCCGGCTGTGGTAACGATACTGCTTCCGAGCGCGCGATGTATCGCAAGTATATGCGCGAGATGCTCAACTACTGGACGACCGAGTACCATATCGACGGCTACCGCTTCGACCTGATGGGCGTTCACGACGGCGAGACCATGACCATGATCCGTGAGGATATGGACGCGATCGATCCCCGTATCATCATGTACGGTGAGGGCTGGTCCGGCAATACCGTTTATGATCCCGTAACCTGCTCCGGCACCGCTACCTACATGACCGTTCAGACCAACGCATCTAAGCTCCCGTCCCGCATCGGCTTCTTCAACGACCAGATTCGTGACGGCCTTAAGGGCGGTGTATTTGACGGCGCTACCGCTAAGGGCTTTGTCAACGGCTCCAAGCTCCTCGCTCCCGACGTCATGATGGGCGTCCGTGCGAACTCTGTCGGTAAGGGCAGATGGACTGCAGTCACCCCCGAGCAGACCGTAACCTACGCTTCCTGCCATGATAACATGACCCTGTATGATAAGCTGGTTGCCGCTTCCGAGGGTACCAGAGCCGATTACCGCGCGCGCTACGCGAAGGCGATCGCCTCCAATAAGCTTGCGAGCGCGATCATCAACACCTCTCAGGGCGTTGACTTCCTCCTCGCGGGTGAGGAGATGGGTCGTTCCAAGGACGGCGACGAGAACTCCTACAAGAGCGCCGCGACCCTCAACATGATCGACTGGTCGCTCTTAAAGACCAACGCCGACCTCGTTTCCTACTACAGAGGTCTCTTCGAGCTGAGAAAGAGCTTCTCTCCCTTCACCGCTAAGGTCACCCAGAAGGACGGCGGAAACTACGAGTACTTTGTAGAGACCTCCGGCTCGGTCGATACCATCGTTTACACCATCCATAACAACACCGAGGGCGAGTGGAACAAGATCGCCGTATTTTACAACGGCTCCACCTCCGACAAGACCTATACCTTCAAGTCCGCTAAGCTGAGAAAGGACAAGACCATCGACGAGAACACCGAGTGGGTCATCGTTGTCAACGACAAGGCTGCCGGTATCACCAAGCTCGACGAGTGCAAGGGTCTGACCTTCAAGCTGCCCGCAAGCTCCGCAATCGTAGCGGTTGAGAAGAGCACCTTTGAGGAGGCCAACCTCAAGAGCGAGTTCTCCAAGATCACCCTGAACAATATTGTCGACGCGACCGGTGAGGTTCTCTCCAGCAGCTCCGTTCTCGGTAAGCCCGGCGAGGGTTATTCCGTAACCGCTGACGACGCTGTTCCGCTCGAGTATGAGCTCGGCAGCGTAGAGGGCAATACCGAAGGCGTCTTCACCGAAGAAGATCAGGTCGTAAACTTCAAGTTTGTCGACTATGTTCCCACTCCCTTCCGCGTCCCGAACGGCGATATCGATGACAGCGGTGAGCTGGACGTCATCGACGCGACCATCCTGCAGCGCTTCCTCTGCCAGCTGACTCAGCTTGACGAAGAGCATGAGAAGCGCGGCGACTATGACGTTGACGGCGAAACCGATATTCCCGACGTTACCATGCTGCAGCGTTACCTCGCGGGTATCATCAAGCCCGTTTACACGATCACCACCCGTCACGCGACCCTTAAGGAAGACGGCTCCAAGCGTGCGCTGACTCCCGCGGGCGTGACCCGTATCCGTTACGGCGAGCCCTACACCACCGAGCCTCAGAGAATCGCTTACTATAAGCTCGATAAGGCTCCCGCGAACGCCTCCGGTATCGTGACCTGCGATAAGTATGTCGAGTATCTGTATGTTTACAGTGTTGCAAGCCCGATCATGCACGTCAAGCACACCGGCGACGATTCCTGGGATCCCAACCTGTGGGCATGGGCTTATGACGGCACCGGTTCACCGATCAACTGCTATGATTCGTGGCCGGGTCTGACCCTGAGCAAGGAAGCCGGCGCTGAGTGGTATGACGTCACCTTCCCGATTCCGGGCGGTCTTGATTACTACTTCATCATCAGCGAGGGCACCGGTTCTCCGCAGACCAAGGACTACGGTCCGATCTCTTATGACGAGTATCCCGAGATCTGGGTCGTGATCGACGACGCGAACAGAAACTCCGATGATCAGGATTGGTGCAAGTTCTATAACTACAATCCCGATACAGAAAACTAATATCGATTCTTACAGGGGGCTGTCGAAAGGCAGCCTCCTTTTGCAGCGTGCATTTATGAAATAGTCATTGCGAAGCCGCTTTAGGGGCTGTGGCAATCTCAACCGATTTAAAATAGGTCTGCTTTCACCCTGGGAAGTTTATTGCTTGACAAATCCACTGATCTGTAGTTTAATATTCATGTATGAAAACTACTTGTAAAGGAAGGATTTACTATGAATATTGTATGCTTGGATCTGGAAGGCGTATTGGTACCCGAGATCTGGATCGCATTCGCCGAGGCTTCCGGTATCCCGGAGCTGAAGCGTACCACCCGCGACGAGCCCGACTATGATAAGCTGATGAAGTATCGTCTGGATATCCTTGATCAGCACGGTCTGGGACTCAAGGAGATCCAGGAGACCATCGCGAAGATCGATCCGATGCCCGGCGCAAAGGCGTTCCTCGACGAGCTGCGCTCCATCACTCAGGCTGTCATTCTCAGCGACACCTTCTCTCAGTTTGCGAAGCCCCTGATGGAGAAACTCGGCTGGCCGGCGATCTTCTGCAACGAGCTGGTCGTTGACGAGAATGGTAAGATCACCGACTATAAGCTGCGTTGTGAAAAGACCAAGCTGACTACCGTCCGTGCGCTCCAGAGCTGCGGCTTCGAGACTATCGCCAGCGGCGACAGCTTCAACGACCTTGCGATGATCCAAGCGAGCAAGGCGGGCTTCCTGTTCCGTGCTCCCGACAGCATCAAGGCGGATTATCCCGACATCCCCGCCTGCGATACCTACGACGAGCTTCTGACTCTGATCAAAGCGGCTTTATAATGAAGACTACATGAAAAAAAGCACCTCAGCCGAGGTGCTTTTCTTTATACTTTGATAAACTTGATCCTTTTCAGCAACGGCTTGATAAACCGCATGATGATGACCTCCACGATACCGAACGGCACCAGTACCGCCGCGCGATACAACAGCAGTTGCAGATAGGGGATACCCATCATCCCGCTGAGTACGATAGTGTTCAGCGGCAGAGCGCAAAGTACGAGCACGGCGACCTTCGCCATGATGATCCGTTTCAGCGACATATCGCTTTTATACAGGATCAATCCGTACAGGATGCCTTCCCATACATAACACGCGGTCAGCGCGGGATTCATCGAGAAGGCAGTCGGGTTTGAGATGATGATCGAGAGGATATCGCCCGTTCCCGAAACGATACCCGCGCAAACGGGACCGAATAGATACGCGACAATGACGATCGGGATGAACGAGAAGCCGATCTTGACGAACGGCATGATCGCCAGCGTGAAGTTTGAGAAGATCCCGAGTACAACTCTCAGCGCGAGCATCATCGCGCAGACCGCGAGTGCCTGTACATGTCCGAGTTCTTTGGATGAATCTACGAATTTCTTGAAAATTGACATAAAAAACCTCCTTCTGCATTCCTATGTGCATAAGGAGGTCATCCGTATGCAACAGCGGGATGCAAAGAATACACCGCGGGACGTATGCGCCTTTTTCTTTCTTTGTCAAAGATTCAAACTTGACAAAGGTGATAACAGAAAAATGCAGGCGCGCATGCCCTTCGTCCTGCTGTCAACTCCCCGTACAGCAAACACTTAACGCATATTCTTTTACTCTGTCTTTCTTTTGATAATGGTGTATGATTACTCCGGAACAGTGTCGGATTCGGTTGTCGGTTTTTCAACCGTTTCCGTAATTGATTCATCAGCGGTTTCTGCAATCGGTTCCTCAGTTGATTCAGTTACTGCATTCGCGAACGATTCCTCAACCTGTTCCGCTTCATTTGTTGTTCCGGATTTCTTGTGCTCCATGCACGGCGTATCAAGATCGAGCGCGACCAGATCGTGATGCGGTACCTGCTTATCCTCGGGCGGCATCTCCATGTAATCGCCGAACGCCATGTGTAAGTACTCGTCATATCCCTGCGGCAGGGGCATGGATAAGCCCTCAAAGTCGTGATACTCCGCTTTCTTGAACGCCTCCTGCGGATATTCGTTGAGCATATAATGCGGACCGGCACAGAGCTCGGTGCATTTCTTATGCGTATTGAAGGCGTAGCGCGTCATCTTCTTCTCGTGCTTTTTCCAAATCTTGGTGCGCTTATCACGGTTCGGGAAGAGCTTCAACAGCAGCTTTCCGCCCAGCTCGATCAGCTTGCCGTGCTTGGTAGGTACTGTTTCTGTGATGAACAGGCTGTACATCATCGCGTGATAGTACTGCATGTAGCGCTGCAGGCGCTTGTCGGGGCAGCCGTCCATAGGGAAGATATCCGTGACGATACCGTGCGGTACGTCGATATCCTGCTGATTCTCCTTCACCATGGTCGCGGAGATATCAACAAGCGTTGCAAAGCTGTTGCCGGTGAATACTTCTCCGTCCGTTTTGAGCATCAAGAAGCGTTCGGAGGATTCTTCCCGCTTCCATAGCCTCAGCATCCTTTCATAGTCCCTTCTGGGCATGATGATGTCGACGTCGTCATCCCAGGGGATGAATCCGCCGTGACGAATCGCGCCGATGACACAACCGCCTAAAAGATAGTATTTGAGCTCGTATTCCTTACAGAAGTTGTCGAAATATACTAAGGATTCAAGCTCCTTTAATTGCAGTTTTCTCAGTAGCTCTCTGTCGAGCTGCAGTACTTCACTCATAATACCTCTACCTGTTCGTCGTCGTAGATGACGGTGTTATCTTTGACAGCCTGCTTGACTTCCTCGATCCTTCTCTGTGAACTGCCGTCAAGACTCTTTTTCCAGCGGGGCAGCTTGATCAGTCCGACCAGCGTGCCGACGCCGTAGCTCAGGTGCAGGATGGGGAAGAGGAAGGGCAGGATCAGGAACAGTGGGTTCAGTGTTTTCTTCAGAATGAAGGCGCCGACCGTGTTGACCATGTTGAACATCGCGTACATCGCGGCGATGATCGCGAGCAGTACCGGCTGACCCGTCACGATCCAGAAGAGCAGACTGCCAATGATCGACAGCAGGAATATAAAGGGAATGAAGTGGAAGTAGCTCAGGCATTTCGGACATACGCCGACGGTGAGACCGATCCAGTAGCCGTTACCGTATTTCTGACTGATCATGTGTTTTAATGTTGAGCGGGTATGCTGGAAGGAAATGATCTCGGGACAGCAGCAGATCTTATAGCCCGCCTGACGGATGCGATAGTGCATCTCGTTGTCCTCGGTTCTTCCGAGATCCTCGTTGAAGCCACCTACATCGGCAAATACCTCTCTGCGGTATGCCGCATGGAAGAGGCTGTCGTGGTACTCCTTCTGAGCCGCGGGACGTCGATAGTCCGCAACTGATGAACCGAAGAGGCTTTCCTCAGCCGCCTGCAGGGTTTTTGTCCACGGATTGGGATTGGCGCAGATATTGGGGCGGCCGCCGCCGACGACATTCTCGCCTTCCTTGATATTAAAAACGTTTCGTGACACGAACTGCCGCGGGATCTGCGCGTGAGCGTCTACTCGGATGATGATATCTCCTGTAGCGTGTTCGATCGCGACGTTCCATGCCGCCGCCTGATTCGAGCCGTAGCAGGTATAGACCTTGACAGCGTAGAAGCCGTTGTCTGTTTCCTTGAACTCATCCATCAGCTCGTGGGTGCGGTCGGTGGAGTTCGAGTCGATCATGATGATCTCGATTTTATTGTGCGGATAGTTCTGGTCTCTGAAATCTCTTAAAAGACCGTTTAAAGCCCGTTCTTCGTTTCGGGCGATCGTACACAGCGATACTCTCATATCAGTACTCCTCAAAGGACGCCTGCGTCATCCATTTTGCCGCAACGCACAGCGACTGGGTCATGTATGGGATGACGTACAGCATCGGCAGGATCAGCATGCATAACAGCAGCCACGGTGTAAAGCTGAGAATCAGCTTCGCCGCGGAACCTGTCTGGTTTTTCATAATGTATTTAGAGTATTCCACTGCATTCTTGAGGTTCAGTCCCTCCTTGTCCACACAGGCGGTGAACACGGTGAAATACTTGAGTGCATAGAATGTGACAGCGATCGTCGACAGTACGGCGAGCAGGAAGTAGATATCTCGATACAATACGCCGCCGTAAAAATCTCCGCCGATATTCGTTGAAATGATCTCGAAAGCGATCAGCGGCAGATACAAGAGGATCGTTGGGATCAGCATACGCAGGATGAAGCGGATATTGAAGCTGAGTGCTTCGATATATTTACCGTTCTCAAAGTAGTAAAATAGATCCTTGAGATCCATATCTTTTGTATATGCACAGCGATAGTATGCTCTGATATATCCGTTGATGACCGGCGAAAGCAGGAATCCCGCGATGAATTCCACCGGATATCCGACGGAATAAATCCAGAGCTTCGCCGTCTCGCTCTCAGGTATCAGGTTCATGAATGCGCACGAGATCACGGTGGTTGTGCCGTCGATCATATACAGCGGCAGCAGCATGATCAGCAGGGCGATGATCGCCTTGGGGTAATTATGCTTCAGGATCTCCCGCGCTTGTTGTTTTACGATTGCTTCAGCAGACAATTTTTTTCATCCTTTGGTATAAAGATTATACATGCTCTCAAGACAGATCTCGGCATGCTTAAAGAACAGATCGACGTTCAAACATTCATTCGCGTTATGGATATTGCTTACTTCGCCCTCGAATACGGGACCGAACGCAACGCCCTTACCGCCTAATTTGCGTGCATAAGTACCGCCGCCCGAGGTGTAGACGGAGGGCTTTTCGCCCATAACTGTCTCGTAGGATTCGCTGAGGATACGGATGATATCCGAGCTTTCGTCGAGGTACAGCGGCTTCTGATGTGTCAGCACCTTGACGTGGATGCCCTCGCGCTCCGCTTGCTTACGGAGGGTTTTGAGGATCTCTTCGCCGTCGGCGGTAACAGGATAGCGGATATCCATGGTGCAGGTCGCGTAGCCGGAGTCGATATGTACCGTGCCGACATTAACGGTCAGCGGACCGGATTCTTTATCGCGCATCTTGATTCCCAGCATGACGCCGTCGGTATCCGTACCGACGTAATGACTGATGAACGCGGGAAGCTTACCCATCGTGGGGAGTGAGAAGTTGGAGGTCAAAAGGTCGATCAGCGCCGTAGCGGCATTCAGACCGTCATTGGGATTAGCAGCGTGAGCTGCCTTGCCGCGGGAGAGTACCATCATTCCGTCGATGGTGTAGTAGAACTCAAACGAGCCTTCCTTCGCGTCCGCAAGACGAGCGAGCTGATGATCCTCGTTCTCGGTACAGTCTAAGAGCGCATAAGCGGTATCGGGTACCGCGTTGATGGTCTTCCCGGAGTGCAGCTGAGTCAGGGTCGTGCCGTCGTGGGTATCGGCGAACAGCTCGAGCTGGAGAATACCCTTCTCACCCTTGCAGATCCCGTACTCGGAATCGGGAGTAAAGGAGAGATCGGGCATCGGTTCATGCTTGAAGTATTCATCCATATCCTCCATGCCGCGTTCCTCACTGGTTCCGAAGATCGCGCGCAGCGTATTCTTGCCGACAACACCGTTCTCTTTTAACGCACGCAGACAGTACAGTGTGATCAGCGCTGCTCCCTTGTCGTCCGCAACGCCTCTGCCGTACATATAGCCGTTGTCGCCGATCGACAGCTCGAACGGAAGCGAGTCCCAGTTGTTGCCTTCGGATACGACGTCCAGATGCGTCAGCACGCCGCAGAGCTTACCGCCGTCACCCAGCTGTACATGACCCGCGACGTTATTGATGCTTGAAGCGTCCAGCCCGAAGCTGATCGCTTTCTTCATCATCCAGTCGAGGGCTTCCTTACAACTCTCCTGAATACCGGAAACGGATTGGATCGCAACCAATTCCGCTAAATCGGTGATAATTTCATCTTTGTAGTCGAGTATTTTTTCTCCGAAACTCATGTTAATCCCCCTGTTGATTCTTAAGTAGACAATGATTAATTCGAGCGAGTTGCGTGCTCAGCCGTCAGGCGTGAATTAATCAGTGGCTACTTGAGTTGTAGCTACTGATTTCTGTTTGATTCTGTATATTCTGCGGGATTTTCGCTTTGCGCGAAAACCTCTGTTGATGATAAGATAAATGAGATAAGCGCCGACGCCGATCGCCGATACGATCATGCCCTCGGTGAGCAGCGGCGTACGGTAGGTGAAGCGGATATCGCTCTTGGTATGTCCCTTGACGCGAACTGCCATGAAACCGATGTTGACCTTCTCGATCTCGGCGGGCTCGCCGTTCACCGTTGCGCTCCAGCCTTCGTCGAACGGAACGCTGAAGAACAGCAGGTTATCTTCACCCTGATTGTCAAATTCGGCGTTGAAGCCGTCGTTTGTATACGCGAACGAAGAGCAGGTGTTCGCTGCTCTCTTATCGGCATCGTTCAAGAATTCTTCTTCGCTGTATTCGAACTTTTCGGTAATGCTGTTATAGCTCTCATATTCGGGATGCAGCTTATCCTGAAGATTGTTCGGATTATGGCTGAAGTTGAGGTTCAGGTATTGACCTTCTCGGTAGCCGGTGATATCGGCGTACTTCGCCATCTGATCCTGTGAGAGCACCATCGCTTTCATCAGCGCCAGATGCTTGCCCTCGTTTGAGATATCGCGAAACTCCTCCTCAGTGATAAAGCTGTCATAAACGAACCCCATCGGGACATAATGTTCGTTGACGTATTCGCGGTAGCCGTTTTCGGTATTTACATAGCGAAAGCCGGGAAGAGGAGGGACGTGATCGGAGTTGTTTGTTTTACCGTTCTCTTCTTCAAAAAGATATTTGACGGATAAAAGGCCTCTCAGTCCGTAGTATTCCGCTTCGGGATTTGACGCAACATCACGTTTTACGCCGACGCTGTTGTAGAAGTCGATGACTGATCCCGGAACAATACTGTGAAACGCTTGTATACTCGGTATCTGCCAGAATATCCCCATATTATCCGAGGTCTTGTAGAAATCCGAACGGACTTCATGAATATCGCTCAGTGTGACGTCCTTTCCGTTGTTCAGGGCGTATTCGATCATGAAGTTGTCCGAATGATCGGTGATCCGCTTGCCGAGCCACAGATAGATCGTGCTGTAGCCGATAATGAACAGACTCAGCGTAAGCGCCGATGCCCTTCGCAGCAAACCCGGCTTCTTTTTGGCGATCAGATAGAGCAGATAGCTGAGTATGAGACCGCCGACCGCGATCGCGGCGAAGATCCAGAAGCGGCGCGGCTGTTTAGAGATTCCGAATCGGATGATCTCCCGCTTGGCGTTATCCTCGGTTTTCTGCGGCGTCAATCCGATGATGAGCGTGATCGCAAGCGTAATGATCACAGTAGGGAAGAAGCCCTTTTTGATCGCGATATAATCAAGCTCTTCGATACCTTTGATCGTGATCGCAATCATCATCAATGTAAGCATATAGAACCAGCGGGCATAATAGGTGCTGTTCAATGCTTGAAAAGCCGTATTGAGCACCGGTATCAGCGCCATGATGAAGAGGATGACCAGAATCCGCTTGAAGAAGGTCTTTTTATGCTGCCTGAGATACGCGATGACGAAGGTCATCGAGAACAGCGGAATATACGCGGCGACCGACGCCCATTTTCCGCCTGCGCTCGGCGTGAAATTGTTTTGCGCGGGTAGGTCGGCGGGGAAGAAGAAGGCGTTCAGGATCTGCAGATACCGCTGTGTACGCGGGTAGATCACTGCATTCCAACCGTTGATCAGCGATGATACACGGTAATTCCCGACGATCGCTGCGATCGAAGGTAGCAGGAGAAAGCAGGATATCCCGACGCCGATCGCACCCTCCAGGAGAAGCGTCAGTAGATTCTTCCAAGAGAAGCGGTACGCTTTAACCGAGAGCTTCACACAGTAGTAGATGACTGCGAACAGCGCCTGTCCGAAGAAGAAGTAATAGTTGACCGTCGCTGAGAAGAAGACCGCCGCCGCGACCGGACCTTTTCGCCCCGTCGCGTGATATTCGTCGATCGCCGCAAGAAGCAGCGGAAGAGCGATCATCGCCTCGTGAAAGTGGAAGAAGAAAATGTTAAAAATCGAGAATCCCGAGAAAGCGTACAGCACGCCGCCGACTACCGCGTGACGCGGATCGCGGACGTAGCGCTTGAGATAGATATACGCGGTCATGGATGAGAAGCCGAGCTTCAACGCGAGCAGAGGTCCGATCGTATACGGTACCAACGCCGAGGGCAACGGCAGCGTCAGCAGGAAGAACGGGGAGCCTAAGAGATAGAAGCTGTAGCTTCCGACAAAATTCGCGCCGAGATCGGTCAGATGGCTCCAACCGGTATTTCCGCTGAGGATACTGTCGTGAGCCAGTTGATAGAAGGGGATCTCCTGAACGTTGAAATCACCGTAATACAGGAAATAACCGTGATCCCTGACCATGATCGGCGCGATAATCACGACCGACAGTATCAAAGCCCACAAAAAGGCGAACAAAGCATAAGGACGGCGTTTATGATCCGTTTTTATCAGTTTCAAAACGTCCCTCCCGTGAAAAATGCTTTACCTTTGTGAAAAACTATGCTACAATGGCATACGTTAACTAATGTATTATAGCACATAATATTTTAAAATGCACTATCTTTTTTAAAATATATCTTATAATATATAAAAATGATCGTTTTTATATTGTAAAGAGTAAAGGAGACTGAGACATGAACCGCTTTTTCGCAATGATTTCCCGCATGAAATATATCGACCGATGGGGATTGATGAACAATACACAGACCGAGAATATCTCGGAACACAGCCTCGAGACCGCCATCCTTGCCCATGCCTTGGCTCAGATCGCCAATGTCCGTTTCGGCGAGCATATCGACGCCGAAAAGGTTGCAGTCGTCGCGATGTTCCATGATGCCGGCGAGATCATCACCGGCGATATGCCTACGCCCGTCAAGTATTTTAACCCCGATATCATCTCCGCTTACAAGGCGGTCGAGAAGGCGGCGGAGGACAAGCTGATCTCCATGCTGCCCGACGATCTGCGCGGCGTCTATCAGCCCTTGATCTCGAACGACGATCCCGCTATCGCTGTTTATGTCAAGGCGGCGGATAAGCTCTCCGCGCTGATCAAATGTATCGAAGAGGTACGAATGGGAAACAATGAATTCATGAAGGCGAAGGAAGCCACGGAGCGTTCTCTGGAAGAAATGTCGCTCCCCGCGCTCAAAGTATTCATGGACGAGTGTCTGCCTGCGTATTATCTGACTTTGGATGAACTCGGATAAAAGATTCAATCGGTAAAATATACAAGATATATCCATAATTCGTGCATTATCTACTATAACTTGTAAAAAATTTATTAATTCGACTTATAATTCTAATTTAGAAAATTAATTCGTCGAATCATAGTATAATAATGTGGTATATTTACAGTCGGGTGGTATGTCAGGCTGTGAAAAATCAGTTATTTAGTGAAAGGCGGTATATAATAGATGGCAAAACGCGATAACGATTTTGTTGATATTTCATCATCCGCTGATGTTGACAGATTTTACGACGACGATGATATGCCCCGCAGAAAGAGAGGTACCGGTAAGCGCGTGTTCGTGCTGATCCTCTCCATCCTGATGCTGATCTCCGGTGCTGTGATGGTCGTCGGTAAGACGATGCTGGAGAATGTTCTCAACGGCATCAACTACGTTCAGGATCCTACCGACGCTCAGGCGGCAACGCAGGCGATCTCCGAGACCACGACCGTTACCGTCAAGTCCGGGGGTGAATCCCTGCTCTCCAGCGACAACGTCCTGAACATCCTGCTTTTCGGTCAGGATTCCAAGGGCGACGGCGAGGATTACGGTCGTTCCGATACGATGATCCTCATGTCGATCGACAATGTTCATAAGAAATTGAAGCTTACTTCCTTCCAGCGTGATACCTACGTTCACATCCCGGGACTCGGCGACGATAAGATCAACGCCGCTTATTCCTTCGGCGGTGAGAAGAAGTCTATCGAGACGATCGAAGCGAACTTCGGTATCAAGGTCGATAAATACGCGACGGTTGACTTCGATGCGTTCAGAGATATCATCAAGATCCTCGGCGGCGTCGATATCGAGCTGAGTATCGAGGAGATCCAGTATATCAACGCTCAGATCGAGGTCAACGGTCAGGAGAACGTTACCAAGAAGCTCACTTATGACGCGACTAAGAAGAAGCAGATGGTCCATCTCGACGGCTATCAGGCGCTTTGGTTCGCCCGTAACCGCGGTGAATATCAGCTCGGCGGAAATCCCGAGTACAGCTTCTCCGGCGACGACTGGGATCGTACCCAGCGCCAGCGCAACCTGCTCGAGACCATCATCAAGAGTCTGCGTACCGATACCGATATTACCAAGCTTGTCACGATCGCCAATAAGGTCGGTCCTTATGTTACCACTAACCTGACTAAGGGCGATATCACCTTCCTGCTGACCAACATGCTCACCTATATGAAGTATGACATGGAGCAGATGTCCATGCCGGTCGAAGGTACATGGCGCTACGGTACGACCGATGACGGACAGAGTGTTATCGTTATCTCCGATTGGGACGGCGCACGTACTGCGATGGCGACCTTCATCTATGAGGACGCTGTTTCCAGCAAAACCACTACCGCGACCACCTCGATGGTAACGCCCGGTTATGTTCCTCCCGAGAACAGCGACGATTCAGAAGAGTAATTTTTCAAGAATAGATATCAAAAGCGGAAGCTCGCTCCGAGTTTCCGCTTTTTTAGGTAATGAGGTATAAAGAATGAATGAGAATAAAAAGAAAGAACTGATCCGTTCCGCCAAGTTTACGCTGCTGTCTATTTCGGCGGGCATTATTGAGATATCGCTTTCCGAATTGCTGAACGCCGTGACGCCGCTGCCGAAGTGGGCGACTTACCTGATCGCGCTGGTGGTTTCTGTGGTATACAACTTCACCATCAACCGCAAGGTCACCTTCCATTCGGTCGCGAATATCCCTGTCGCGATGGCGAAGGTCGCCGGTTATTACTGCGTTTTTACTCCGCTTTCGACGTGGTTTGAGCATTTTCTGACAGCTTCGCTCGGATGGTACAGTGTTTTTGCGACAGGCTTGAATATGATCCTGAATTTTGTCACCGAATTCCTGTTCACCCGCTTTGTGGTTTACGGTAAACAGGTCGATAACGATCCCAAATATATCGAGAAAGAGAATCAAAAATCCAAGAAGGATCTCGAAGACAGCGTGAAAGACGAATAATGGACAAAAAACACCCGGCGGGAAGCTGTCCCGTCGGGCGAATTTATTGATAAATCATACGTTTACTTAGTCGATCTTTTCAAATCGACGCATTTTTTTACCGTCGCGTTCGATGATCTCCTGGAACATCTTGTAGGGGCGAACCCACAGCCCGTGATCGCCGTAAAGCGCGCGATAAATAACCATCGTTTCAGTCGTTTCGCTGTCCTTTGCAAAGTCGATGACCTCGTACTCGTTGCCTTTGAAATGTCTGTATCTGCCTTTGACGATCTCCTCGGGAACAAGCTCCGGCTCTGCTTCTTTCTGCTGAACCGGTTCATGCTCTGGACAGGGAACAGGAGAAGCCTCCTCAAAGCTCATATCTACACGGAAGGAACCGTCGTTCTCGACGAGTATCATCGAGCTCATCGGCGATACATCGACTTCGAACCAGCCGTTGCAGCCATACTGCCGATTATCGTTCAGCACATCGGTCAGCACGCCGTTGAAGCCGGTGTTGATGCCGATTTTTCGATATTCGCCGCTTTGGTTGAGCATGACGTACAGTTTCTGTGAATCCGACTTCATCGAGAAGCACATGTGCTCGAGCTGAATCAGCTCGTTTTTGTACTTGCCGGTGTGCAGGGCGTCCAGCGCGTGCTTGAGTCTGCCGAGCTTGCAGATGTGGTCGAAGAGACTGTAGTCGGGGTTCTCGAGTGCGTTGAGGTTCAGCTCACGGCGCAGATCATCGTCGGAGTGTTTTTGCTTATGACCTTCCATCGCGAATTCACTGCCGTAATAAACGGACGGTACACCCGGCATGGTGTAGAGCATGGTGTACACATTTTTCAGCAGCGCTTTGTCGCGGATGATGCTCGCGAGTCTTGTGACGTCGTGATTATCGGCGAAGTTATACATGTATATATTCTTGTACATACCCCAGTCGCCGCACTGACGGTCGATGGAATGGGCGAACTCAAAGTAGTTACGGTCGTTGTGACAGGAGTAAAGACCCTTGTAGATCTCGTAGTTCGTGACGGAATCGAGCATCTCGTCGTTGGCGATACGATTGTAGTCGCCTCCCACGATCTCGCCGTACATCCAGAAGTCGGGCTTCAGCTCCTTACACGCCCGCTTCAGCCGCTTGAAGAAGTTGACGTCCATGACGTTCGCCGCGTCGAGCCTTAATCCGTCGATGCCGAACTCATTGATCCAGTAGCGGACAGCGTCCAGCAGATGCTCAACGACGTCGTTATTCTGTAAATTCAGCTTTACAAGATCGTAGAAGCCCGCCCAGCCCTCATAGCTGAAGTGATCGCCGTAAGGACTCTGTTGATCGAAGCGAATGTTTTGGAACCATGAGGTATAGGCGGAGCCCATTCCGTTATACTGAACATCCTTGAACGCGAAAAAGTCGCGCCCGACATGGTTGAAAACGCCGTCGAGGATGACGCGGATACCGTTTTGATGTAAGGTATCGCAGATCCTTTTGAAGCTTTCGTTATCACCCAGTCGGCTGTCGATCTTGCGGTAGTCGATGGTGTCGTAGCCGTGCCTGGTGCTCTCAAATACGGGATTAAAAACGATCGTATTTACGCCCATTTTCTTGAAATGGGGGATAAAGTCATAGATTTTATCCAGCCGATAGGTCAGCTGAAAGTCGTTTTCCTTAGGCGCTCCGCAGAAGCCGAGCGGATAGATATTGTACATAACTGCGTCGTGAATCCAATGCATCGTTTGACCTCCTTTATTGGAATCTCCTAAGAGTATAACACCTTTTTTCGGAATGTCAATTCACAAATTATTCATTATTATTTCGGTGAATTATCTCTTACCTGAGAGGCGTACCTAAGGAAGAAAGTCGATTTTGCTGCTGAATGATGATTATGATTTTGTAAAAGCGGTTGAATTGTCCGACGAGTTGTGCTAAAATAACTGACAGTATCAAAGTAAACGAGGTGCTTTATGTCGAAAATGATATCGGTAGAGACGAATGTTGAGTCTAAATCCGAGAAACATATCCGCTGGTTTTTAGTAGTCATGTACTTTATCCAGACCTTTGTCACGACCTTCCCCTTTGTTCAGGGACATGCCGAGAACGGTAAGCTCGCTTCTGTTACGGCGTTCAACCTGCTTGTCCAGCCCGACGGCTACACACAGAAGGGCGATATCGCCCTGGCGATCATGGGCGGTATCCTGGTCGTATTCCCGCTTGTTTGCTTCTTCTTCTGTCTGCTTGACAGGAAGTCAAAGGTGAAGTGGCTCGTCAGCGGCTCATGCTGTATGATCTGCGCGATCGTGATCACCTTCGGTATCGGCGGCAGCCTCGGCTTCGGCGCGCTGGTCACGCTGATCATCAACCTGGTCTGTATGTTCATGACGACCCAGGGCTTCCAGGCGACCCGTATGAGGGAACGCAGCTCATAATCATATTGTTTTTACGCCGCGCATAAACTGGATCGGGTGATGGTTATGCGCGGTAAGCTTTTTGTTATTTCGGTTTTGATCCTGTGTATGTTCACGCTTGTCGCGTGTACGCCGGTGATCCGCAGCCCCGCTGATGAACTCACGCTGTATCACTGGCGCTGTGAGGGGGATAACGGAAAGATCGCCGACCTGTCCTTTGACGGGGACGATGGCTGTCTGTCCGTCAGCTCAGGGGGAGCGGAGCTGACGATCCGCGGGATCTATGCCGTCACGGATGATTCACTCCTGATCTGCGACCGTTCGACAGGATCGGATTATCGGTTCGGCTATCGTCTGTACGGCGACAGGATCGAGCTGAGCAGCAACGGCAGTGCGATCACGCTGCAAAAGTTAACGGAGGGTTAAAAATGACGTTTGTTAAAAATCTCTTTTCCGCTGTGATGGCGGGTATTATGATCTCATTCGGCGGCGGCGTATACCTCGCCTGCGTAGCGGTTGAGAAAGCGCCTCTCGGTGCTTTCCTGTTCTCGCTTGGACTGACCGTCATCCTGATGTTCGGTTTTCTGCTGTTCACGGGTAAATCGGCGTATCTCTTAGAGAATAAACCTTTGAAATATATCCCTTACCTTCTGATAATCTGGATCGGAAATATCCTCGGCTGTATGCTGATGGGTGTTGCCGTCGGCGCCGCAAAGCCGAATCTTCACGATGTTGCGGTGACGCTGTGTGAAGCGAAGCTCGGACAAGCCCCGTGGCAGACGATCATCCTCGGCGCGTTATGCGGAATCCTCGTTTATATCGCGGTTGATAACTTTAAGAGCGACAGCGATAAAACGCCCTTTCATAAGTATCTTCTGGTGTTTACCTGTGTGCCCGCGTTCATTCTCTGCGGCTTTGAGCACAGTATCGCGGATATGTTTTACTTCGCCGCATCCAACATGCTCTACAGCGGCAAGGGTATCGTTTACATTCTGCTTGTTACCCTCGGCAACCTGATCGGCGCGGTTTTGTTCCACACCGTCAGGAAAGCCGTCACAAAATAGGCAAACTGAATAATGAATTATCCACAAGAAAGTCGCAGTTTATTGCGACTTTTTTTCTTTTTCGGTTGCACGGTGGGATGAAGTATGCTATAATAAACTGTCAAAATGTGCATAATAGAACTATTTTGCGTTATAAGGAGAAAAGAGCTTGGTTATTCTCGGAATCGATCCCGGCTACGCGATCGTCGGATGGGGCGTAATTGAATATAAAGGCGTGACCTTCCGACCTGTCGCCTTCGGTGCGATCACGACCGAGGCGCATACGGATTTCAACCTGCGTCTCAAGCAGATCTACGACGATACCGTCGAGCTGCTGCAGCACAGTAAGCCCGACGCGGTTTCGATCGAGAAGCTCTATTTCAACACCAATACTACTACAGCCATCTATGTCGCGGAGGCGCGCGGCGTGATCCTGCTTGCCGCTCAGCAGGCGGGAGTACCCGTGTATGAGTACACACCTCTGCAGGTCAAGACCGCCGTCACCGGCTACGGAAAGGCGCTCAAGCCGCAGGTGATGGAGATGACCCGCAGGCTGCTTCATCTGAAAGAAGTCCCTAAGCCCGACGATACCGCTGACGCGCTGGCGATCGCCATCACGCATACCCAGGCGGCGGGCACCAACCTGCGCGATTATATGATGAAACGGGGGATTAAGTAATGATATATTCCGTTCGTGGTACGCTGATCCTGATGGACGCGGGTATCGCCGTTGTCGAGTGCGGGGGCGTCGGCTACCGTGTACAGACTTCGATCTCGACCCAGAAGACCCTGAAGCTGAACAGCGAAGTGATGCTGTATACCTATATGAACGTCCGCGAGGATGCGATGGAGCTCTTCGGCTTCGCCAGTAAAGGCGAGCTTTCCACCTTTAAGCTCCTGATCGGTATTACCGGCGTCGGCCCTAAGGTCGCTCTGGCGATCCTCTCGGAGCTAAGCTCCGAACAGATCGCGATGGCGGTATCCGCCGGCGACAGCAAGACCCTGACCCGTGCCTCGGGCGTCGGCCCGAAGCTCGCCCAGCGCATTGTGCTGGAGCTTAAGGACAAGATCCGGTCCGTCGCGACAACAGAGGGCTTCGATCCCGGCAGCAAGGGTACGGTGATCGCCGATACAGGCAACATACCGAAGGCAGTCGCGGCGCTTGCGGTGCTCGGCTATTCTGCTGCCGATGTGACCCCGATCCTCTCGCGGCTCGATCCGAACATGTCGGTCGAAGCAATGATCGCGGCGACCTTGAAACAGATGGCTTGATCTTAATTTTTGTTGCAATGATTTTAGCGGCTTCGGCAATCTCAAACGATTATTGAATGAAGGAAATTTTGAATGGATTATAATACTGATTTTGAAATGGATTTCGAGGATCGTATCATGGATACCTCCGAGATACCCTCCGACGCGCTTGACTCCGATAACCCTCTGCGCCCTAAGACGCTGGACGAGTACATCGGTCAGGATAAGGCGAAGGAGAACCTGAAAATTTTCATTGAAGCGGCGAAGAAGCGCGGCGAGTCCCTCGATCACGTACTGCTGTACGGCCCTCCCGGACTCGGCAAAACCACTCTCTCGGGCATCATCGCCAACGAGATGGGCGTAAACATCCGCATCACCTCCGGCCCCGCGATTGAAAAACCCGGCGATCTCGCGGCGCTGCTTACCAATCTCAACCCAGGCGATGTGCTCTTCATCGACGAGATCCATCGTCTTTCGCGTTCGGTAGAGGAGATCCTCTATCCCTCTATGGAGGACTTCGCGATCGATATCATCACGGGTAAAGGACAGATGGCGGCTTCCTACCATCTGCCGCTGCCGCGTTTTACGCTCGTCGGCGCTACAACCCGCGCGGGTCAGCTGACAGCCCCTCTGCGCGACCGTTTCGGTGTTGTATTACGTCTTGAAATGTACACGCCCGAGGAACTTGCGCAGATTATCACCCGCTCGGCGAACATCCTCGGTATCAGGATCGATGAGGACGGCGCTTTAGAGCTCGCGTCCCGCTCCCGCGGCACACCGCGAATCGCGAACCGCCTTTTGAAGCGCGTCCGCGACTTCTCCGAGGTCATCTCGGACGGTGTGATCACCGTTGAGGTCGCGCAGACAGCGCTCGATCGTCTGGAGATCGATGAGCTCGGTCTTGATCAGAACGACCGCCGTATGCTCAAAGCAATGATCAAGTATTATCGCGGAGGTCCCGTCGGACTCGAGACCCTCGCTGCGGCAATCGGCGAAGAAGCGGTCACGATCGAGGATGTCTACGAGCCGTATCTCATGCAGATCGGTTTTTTGTCCCGTACCCCGCGCGGCAGATGCGTTACCGCCGCCGCTTACGAACACCTCGGCTATAAGGTGCCCGCGAATACCGCAGCGGCACAGGGCAGTTTATTTGACTGATAAAAGGCATCGCGAGGGAAAGCCTATGTATTTTACCGCGATAATTCCAACCGATATTCTATTTAATAGTGTGAAATAATATGAGAAAAACTGATTTTTGGCGTGATTATGAGCTCATCGATTCCTCTTCGGGCGAGCGACTCGAGCGCTGGGGCGATATTATCCTGATTCGTCCCGATCCGCAGGTCATCTGGAATACTGAGCGCAAAAATCCGCTTTGGCATAACGCACATGCGCGCTACCACCGCTCGAATACCGGCGGCGGAAAGTGGCAGGTGTACAAGAGAATCCCCGATTCGTGGCAGGTCAAGTACCGCGATCTGGTCTTTAACGTCAAGCCGATGGGCTTCAAGCATACGGGCATCTTCCCGGAGCAGGCGGTCAACTGGGATTTCGCCTGTGATATTATTCGTGACAGCGACAGACAGCTGAACGTGCTGAACCTCTTCGGATATACCGGCTGTGCGACGATATCTGCGCTCAAAGCCGGCGCGAAGGTCTGTCATGTCGACGCGTCCAAGGGTATGGTCGCGTGGGCGAAGGAGAACGCCGCTTCCTCCGGTGTGATCGATAAGCCTGTCCGTTGGATCGTGGACGACTGCGGCAAGTTCGTCGCCCGCGAGATTCGCAGAGGTCATTTCTACGACGGTATCATCCTCGATCCTCCGTCCTACGGCAGAGGCCCTTCCGGCGAGATATGGAAGCTGGAAGAACAGCTATATTCTTTTATCGAATTATGCGCGGACGTATTGTCCGATGATGCAAGGTTCGTGATCCTCAATTCCTACACCACGGGGCTGTCGCCCTCGGTGATGGAATACATCCTGGGTACGGTCATCAAGAGCCGCTTCGGCGGCGAGGTCAGCTCCGATGAGATCGGGCTGTCTGTGACCGATACGGGGCTGACCCTCCCGTGCGGCTCGACCGCAATCTGGCGCAGATGATGTGCCGTTAATTTGGAGAGTATATGGAATTTATTTCTGTACAAAACGTGAGCTTTCAGTACGCTGAAGAAGAGAATAGTCAGCAGGTACTGAATGATATATCCTTTGAGATCAAAAAAGGCGAATTTGTCGCTCTGCTCGGGCAAAACGGCTCGGGCAAGAGCACGATCGCGAAGCTTTTCAACGCCCTGCTCGTTCCGCAGAAGGGCAAGGTATTTGTCGACGGTATGGATACCGCCGATGAGAGCCTGACCTACGATATTCGCAGTAAGGTCGGTCTGGTGCTCCAGAATCCCGACAATCAGCTTGTCGCGAGCATCGTAGAAGAGGACGTCGCCTTCGGCCCCGAGAATCTCGGCATTCCCGCCGATGAGATCCGCGAACGTGTGGATGAAGCGCTCAAGGCGGTCGATATGTACGATCATCGTCTTAAAGCGCCTTACAAGCTCAGCGGCGGTCAGAAGCAGCGCGTCGCTATCGCAGGCATTATCGCGATGAGACCCGATTGCATCGTACTCGATGAGCCGACAGCCATGCTCGATCCCAAGGGCAGGGAAGAGGTTCTCTCGACCATCATGAAGCTCAATAAAGAACACGGCATCACGATCGTGATGATCACCCATTATATGGAGGAGGCTGTCCGTGCCGATAAGGTCTATGTAGTCGACAGCGGCAGTTTCGTCACCTCCGGCACTGCCGAAGAGGTCTTCTCTCAGGTGGAGCTGTTGAAGAAGCACCGACTTGATGTTCCTCAGGCGACCGAGCTGTGTCATAAGCTCCGTGCCTGCGGCGTTTCCCTCGACCGATTGCCTCTGACAGAGGAGGATTGTGTCGCCATGCTCAGGGAGGTGCTGCTGTGAGTTTGTTACAGGTACAGGATCTGTCGTACGTCTATTCACAGGGTACGCCCTTTGAGAACACGGCGGTCGATCATGTCAGCTTCTCTCTCGAGAAGGGCGATTTTGTCGGTATCATCGGACATACCGGCTCCGGTAAGTCTACGCTGGTGCAGATGCTCAACGGATTGATCCGTCCCACCTCGGGCACGGTTCTGCTCGACGGCGTGAATATCTGGGATAAGCCGAAGGAGATCCGCAAGATCCGCTTTAAGGTGGGACTGGTGTTCCAGTATCCCGAGTATCAGCTGTTTGAAGAAACGGTCGAGAAGGATATCGCCTTCGGACCGACGAATATGGGGCTCAGTCCCGATGAGATCAAGCAGCGCGTCATTGACGCGTCGAATTTCGTCGGACTCAAGCCCGAACTGCTCGAGAAATCTCCCTTCGATCTCTCGGGCGGAGAGAAGCGCCGCGCTGCGATCGCCGGCGTGATCGCGATGGATCCCGATATTCTGATCCTAGACGAGCCATGCGCGGGTCTTGACCCCTTGGGCAGGGACGTCCTGCTGACCCAGATCTACCGCTATCATGAACAGCGCGGTAACACCGTCCTGCTGGTCTCTCACTCGATGGAGGATGTGGCGACGGTCTGCGATAAGGCGCTGGTCATGAATCATGCTCATCTCGAAATGTTCGATACGACCCAAAAGGTCTTTTCACAGGGTGAGAAGCTTCGCGCGATGGGACTCCGCGTGCCGCAGATCACCTCGATCATAGATTCGTTGTCTGTAGCCGGCGTACCGCTTGAAAAAGGTACTCTGACCGTAGAGAGGGCAGTCGAAGAGATCACCGAATATCTGAAAAGGGAGGGGCGTCTATGAGAGATATCACGCTCGGACAATACTTCCCGACCGATTCGCTGATTCACCGTCTTGATCCCCGCGTCAAGATCGTCAGCTTGATCGCTTATATCGTGCTGGTATTCTGCACGTTCAATTATTACGCGCTTGCCTTGGTTGGCGCCTCTGTATTCGTCATCGTATTGATGACGAAGGTACCGCTGAAAATGTACCTCAAGAGCCTCAAGGTGATCATTATCATCGTGCTCATCACTTCGATCCTTAATCTATTTTACGGAGCGGGCGAGCCGATCTTCCAATGGGGGATCATCAAGGTTACTTGGGCGGGCATCCATAATGCCGTTTTCGTATGCGTGAGGATCGTATGTCTGATCCTGTTAAGCTCCGTTCTGACCTTTACCACTTCGCCGACCGATCTGACCGACGCGCTGGAGCGACTGATGAAGCCGCTGACCGTCTTTCATATCAAGGTACATGAGATCGCGATGATGATGACTATCGCCCTGAGATTTGTGCCGACTCTTCTGGAAGAGACCGATAAGATCATGGCGGCGCAGAAGGCGCGCGGCGCGGATATGGAGAGCGGCAACCTCTTCACTCGTATCCGTGCGATGGTACCCGTACTGGTGCCGCTGTTTGTTTCCGCGTTCCGCCGGGCTTATGAGCTTGCGGTCGCGATGGAATGTCGCTGCTACAGAGGCGGTGACGGCAGAACGCGTATGAAGCAGCTCCATATGTCGAAGCGCGACGCTGTTGCGATCGTACTGAGCCTGCTGCTGATCGCAGGTATCGTTCTGCTGGATGTCTTTATGGGTCATATACTATGAGAAATATACTGTTAACCCTCACGTACTGCGGCAGAAACCTCCACGGCTGGCAGATCCAGAGTAACGCCTTGACCGTTCAGGAGGTCTTTCAGAACGCGCTGTTTCAGATCATCGGTGAACGCCCGGATATCAAGGGCTGTTCCCGTACCGACAGCGGCGTCCATGCCAACATGTACTGCGTATCATTAAAACTCAGTCATCCGATCACGAACGATCATCTGATGCTGGCGATGAACCGTTATCTTCCCGACGATGTTGCGGTGCTCAGCGTCGTCGATGTTCCCGATGATTTCCATGCCCGCTATTCCTGTAAGGGCAAGGAGTATGTCTACAAGGTGTGGAACAGCCGTGTTCGCAATCCTTTCCTCAACGGTCTAGCGCTCCATTATCGCTATGACATGGACGTCGAAATGCTCAACCGTGAAGCACAGGCGTTTGTCGGATCGTATGACTTTACCTCTTTCTGTACCCTCGATAAACGCGAGAAGGGTGACTTTACCCGAACGGTACAGTATTTCCGCGTCGAGCGGGATGGCGATCTGGTGACCTTTACGGTCGCCGCCGACGGATTCCTCTATAATATGGTGCGGATCATGGTCGGCACACTGCTTGCAATCAGCCAGGGACGTATTCCGCAGGGCTCTTTACCCGATATCATCGCGGCTGAAGATCGCGGCAGAGCCGGCGGTACCGCTCCGGCATGCGGACTGTATTTGAATAAAGTTTTCTATTGATATACTGCCGTTTCAATAATCCCTGAAATTACGGCAGGTTCAACCAATCAATAACCCACAATCTTTGATTCAGGTGAGAATATGGAAAGACAAGGAAGACGCTTTGCTGATGATAAAGAAGCTACCAAGGTGATCGAAAAGCTTCCGAAACAGCCGAAGCAGGAACCACAACCGAATAAAGTGAAGAATGAGAATCCTAAGCCTGATAAGGAAAAGAAGCCGAAGAAGGAAAAGGATAATTCAGAAAAGGAGCTGCTGCGTGAGAAGAAAAAGTTCGATAAGCAGCAGAAGAAGGATCAGCGCCTGAAAGAAAAGAACGCAAAAAAGCTCGAGAAGCTGATGAAAAAGCAGCAAAAAAACGAGTATAAAGCGGCTCATATCTCTCGTGCCGACGGTGATCCCGATCCGATTGAGAATACATCCTCCGCTCCCGATGAATCTAAGGGTCATAAGAGCAGTACCGTCAAGGTTCAAAAGAAGCGTATCATCGCCGCTGTAGTAATCGTACTCCTGCTTTTTGCAGTCGTATTCTTCATCGCGAACCCTGAGCGCTTCTCATTGCAGAGTATCACGAACTTCTTTAACTACGGCATTTTGAACCGAAACAGCGAGGAACGCTTCCCGCTCGATATCAGCGGCGAGAGCGTCAGCCCCGGCGATTTCTTCGGAAAGGGACTCAATATCTGCTTTTCATCCGACACAAAGACTCAGGAACTGAACAATTACGGAAGGAGCGTTTTTACCGCGCCCCATTCGTTTATCAATCCGGTGTTGGTTTCTTCCAAGAAGCAGACGCTGGTCTATAACCTCGGCGGTACAGGCTATCAGGTTGTCGACTCCGATCATAATGTCCGCACGCTTGAGGCGAAGGATAATATCATGGTCGCCGATATCACCGATTCCGGCGTATATGCGCTCGTGACCCAGAACGGCGGCTACCTGAGTAAGCTCTATGTTCTCGATGAGAATGACGACCAGATCTTTGCTTATTCATTCGCCGATTATTACGTCACCTCGGTAACGCTGAGCGATTCCGGCAGACAGGCGGTCGTGTCCGGTTTATCCGCGTCCGAGGGTATGGATATAGCAGCGCTTTATGTACTCGATTTTACGAAGGATACGCCGCTGTATATGGAACAGATGGAGAATAACATCATTTATGATGTCTGTTATATGAATGATCACAGCGTTGCAGCTGTAGGTCGATCTGCCGCTTATGTGATCAATACCGGTAACGGTACGCTTGAAACGATCGATTATGAGGGCAAGTCGCTGACGGCTTACGATATCAATACCGATACCGATACCTTTACGATCTCCCTGTCGAGCTCCGGTGACGGCAGAAATTGCGATATCGTTTCGTTCAATTCATCCGGCAGGGCGGATAAGAGCTTCCATATCGATGAGAAGATCACCGATCTCTCGACCCACAAGGGTCGTGTCGCTCTGCTGACCGGTGATTCGGTACTTCTGTACTCGAAGGACGGTAAGCGCATCTCCGAGAAGGAGCTGCGTTCGGATCCTCATACCGTCGTACTGTATACCGGCTCCGACGCGTACGTTCTGTGTACGGGTTATATTGATTCGATCCGACTGTGAGGCATATATGATATATGATGTGATAATCGTCGCGATATTTCTCATACTGATCATAGTAAGCGCCTATCGCGGCATCGCGCGTTCGCTCGCTCGGCTTATCTCGCTGTTGCTCGCTTACGCGATTTCAACCCCCTTGGGAAGATTACTGTCAACATGGTTATATCAGACCTTTGTCAGACCCGAGATCGATAAGGCGGTCACCTCGGCGTTATCTACGCTTGCTACAGGTAACGTAAAGGGCGCTGTCGATTCGATCCCCGCGTGGCTCGGAGCGTTGCTCAAGGGTGCCGACGTCGATTTTTCGTCCTTTTCTTCCTTGGTGCAGGATACGACCGCTGTATGCAACGCCGTAAGCGACGCAGTTCAGCCTGTTGCGACCGGGGTTGTGACAGCTCTTGCTACGGCGGTATTGTTTCTGCTGCTCCTGATCGTGTTTCGCTTACTGATTACAAAGCCGCTTGTAAGGGCATTTGATCTACCCGGGCTTCGCAGTGTAAATCATTTGCTCGGCGCCTTGATCGGCGTGATCGACGCTTTCCTGCTTGTCAGCCTGCTTGCTTATTTGCTCAAGCTGCTGCTCCCGCAGATGCAGTCAGGTCCCGACTGGCTCAATGAAAGAACAATTTACAATTCATTCATATTTTATCACTTTTACAGTGGTAATATATTCACAGCCGTTCTCAGAGCGCTCGGTTTGTCGCAATGATAAATTTACGTTCGCTTTGCGTTCGGATGTCAGAGGTTCAGATTATGAAGAAAGAAAGTAAAAACGAAGTAATCAGTCAGGATCTGATGACGATTCCCAACGCGATCTCGTTCGGAAGGATCATCCTGATCACCCCGTTTGTCGCGTTCTTTATCGCGGCGAAGTACATCACCAATAACTATGTCCCCGCGATCGTGATCATTGCGCTGTCCGGTATCTCGGACTTCTTTGACGGTATGATCGCCCGTAAGTTCCATCAGGAGAGCGAGCTCGGTAAGGTGCTTGATCCTCTTGCGGATAAGCTGACATTGATTGCCGTGGGTATCTGTATGATATTGATAGAGCCCTATGTGCTCCCTTTGATGATCATTATGGTCTTAAAGGATATCCTCATGATCATCGGCGGTACCCTGATTATCAACAAGGGCGTTATCCCGCCCAAGTCATCATGGTATGGCAAGTTGAGCACGTTTATGTTCTATATATCGGTCGGCATGGTTGTGTTGATGGCGATTTTTGATTACCATAACGAGACCTTGTCGCTAGCTGTACTCGGCGTTACGGCAGGCATGATGATTTTCTCGCTGATCAATTACGCGATCATCTTCTTTAAGATTTTGAGACAGCTGAAGGAGTCCGAAGCCGATCAGGGATCGGTACAGGCTTCCATTACCGATAAACAGTAAATACAATAAAGGAGTGTTTACATGATTTGTTCCAGATGTAATAAACGCCCCGCTGTGGTGTTTGTATCCAGTAATAAGAACGACAGCCAGCCGCGCGGCTACTGTCTGCTTTGTGCGAAAGAATTGGGTATCAAGCCCGTTGAGGATATCATTCAGAAGATGGGCATTTCTCCCGACGATCTCGAGACCGTCCAGGAGCAGATGGATTCCATCATGGAGAATATGGGTGATATGGGCGATATGTCCGAGCTTGCTCAGAGCATGGGACTGGCTAACGAGTCCGCTGAGCTCGCTCCCTCCGACGACGGAGATGATGACGACGAGGATAAGTTCACCCCCGGCGGCGCACCGTCGTTCCCGAATTTTTTCAACATGTTCGGCGGAGCTCAGAAGCCGCAGTCGAACGGCACCGATAAAAAGCAGGGTAAGGAGAAGAAGCAGAAGAACCGCAAGCATATCGGGCTCTACTGCGAGGATCTGACCCGCAAGGCGCGTTCCGGCAAGATCGATAATGTTGTCGGCAGAGATAAAGAGATCGAGCGCGTTATCCAGATCCTGTCCCGCCGTACCAAGAACAACCCCTGCCTGATCGGTGAGCCCGGCGTAGGTAAGACCGCTATCGCCGAGGGGCTGGCGCTGCGTATCGCGCAGGGCAAGGTTCCTCACCGTCTCAAGGATAAGGAGATCCAGCTTCTCGACCTGACCGCACTGATCGCCGGTACCCAGTTCCGCGGCCAGTACGAAAGCCGTATCAAGGGTCTGACCAAGGAGGTCAAGGAAGCCGGCAATATCATCCTTTTCATCGACGAGGTACATAACCTGGTCGGCGGCGGTGACAGCGAAGGTACGATGAACGCCGCGAATATCCTGAAACCTGCCCTGTCCCGAGGCGAGATCCAGGTCATCGGCGCGACGACCTTCAACGAGTATCGCAAGTACATCGAGAAGGATTCCGCACTGGAACGCCGTTTCCAGCCTGTTAAGGTCGCCGAGCCGAGTATCGGCGACACCATCGATATCCTGAACGGTATCAAGGAATATTACGAGAAGCATCATAATGTCAGGGTAGGGGAGGATATCGTCCGCAAGGCGGCTGTGTTCTCCGAACGTTATATCACGGATCGTTTTCTGCCCGATAAGGCGATCGACCTGCTCGATGAAGCATGTGCCTGCGCTTCCTTACGCAACAAGGAGCGCGAACAGTATGAGGATCTGATCGATGAGAAGAAGGCGCTGCAGGCGAATAAAGAAGCGATCTCTTCCGAAGAAACTATCGACTACGAGGCTCTGGCGACCGTGACCTCCGAGCTTGCTCGTGTAGAAGAGCACCTCAACGGTTTTGATGAAGCGACCCTCACCGCCGAGGTGACCGAGGTCGATCTGGCGAATGTTATTGAGCTTTGGACCGGTATCCCGCAGTCCCGCGTTCGTGAGAACGAGCTCTTGAAGCTCAAGGATATCGAGGAACACCTCAAGAAAAAGATCATCGGACAGGATGAAGCGGTCAACGCTCTCGCGAAGGCGATCAAGCGCTCCCGCGTCCAGATCTCGCCCCGTCGCCGTCCCGCGTCCTTCATCTTCGTAGGACCGACCGGCGTCGGTAAGACCGAGCTGGTCAAGGTGCTCTCTCAGGAGTTATTCGACACGCCCGAGACCCTGATCCGTCTGGATATGTCCGAGTTCATGGAGAAGCACTCCGTCAGCAAGATCATCGGATCCCCTCCCGGCTATGTCGGTTATGACGAGGCAGGTCAGGTGACCGAGAAGGTGCGCCGCAGACCCTATTCGGTACTGCTGTTTGACGAGATCGAGAAGGCGCATCCCGACGTTATGAACATCCTGCTCCAGATTCTCGATGAAGGTAAGCTCACCGATGCTCACGGAAGAACGGTCGACTTCTCCAACACGGTCATCGTTATGACCTCGAACGCGGGTTCCAACCGTGTTGAGAATTCGCTTGGTTTCGCCAAGAGTACCGAGAATATCGAGTACGAGCGCGTGATGAAGGGATTGCGTGAATTCCTGCGTCCTGAGTTTATTGCCCGTGTGGATGAGATCATCGCGTTCAAGAGCCTTTCTGCCGACGATTTTGTCAAGATCGCCGATCTGATGCTCTCTGAGTATGTCGATACTCTCCGGGAGAAGGGAATCACCTTCCGCTTTGACGAGGCAGCGTGCAAGTATCTTGCCGAGAAATCCTGCAACGGTCAGTCCGGCGCGCGTGATCTGCGCAACCTTATCCGTAAAGAGGTAGAGGATATGATCACCGAGCAACTGATTCTGCACGGAGAGGGCGGATTATCCGCTGTTGCTCTGTCATCCGACGGTGAGAAGCTGACGCTCGAAACGATATGATCGATCATAAGGCGGGGAAGAGTGAACAGCCCCATGAAAAGTAGACAATAGTAAAAAGGGACCTCCTATGGTAGA
>CAMVDB010000011.1 GCA_947166135.1 uncultured Clostridia bacterium
ATATCGAAAACGTCGGATAGGATATGCCACGCCCCGCGACAGCGGGCGGTCATTGACCGCCCCTACGACTTAGAGCATTAAGCTTATTAAGCTTTGAGCATTGAGCATTAAGCTTTGAGCTTTGAGCTTTAAGCTTTGAGCTTTGAGCTTTAAGCTTTGAGCTTTAAACTGTAATAACCCCTGTATACCCGAAGATGACCCCCGCGGCGGCGGAGATGCCGATGACGGCGATCGGGTTGAGCTTTTTGTACAGCAGGAGAAACAGCGCCACGGCGAAGATTCCGAGCGAAACGTAGAAATTCGCGGTCTGTAAAACGCTGATGTTAATTCCCTCGGAGAAAAATACTTCAATCCCCACGCTCAGTACGGTCGCGCCGATCAGTCCGACGACGGTGCTCTTGAGTCCGAGCATCGCGCCTTTTACAAGGATGTTCTTTTTGAAGCGGTCATAGACCTTGGCGATCAGCAGGATGATGATGAACGGCGGCAGAACGAGTCCGAGCGTCGCGATGAACGCGCCGAACAGCCCGCCGACCTCCGAGCCGATGTAGGTGGAGATGTTCACCGCGAAGGCGCCGGGAGTGCTCTCGGAAACGGCGATGAAGTCGACCAGCTCGCGGGTCGTCATCCAGCCGTGCCTGAGCACGGTCTCCTCGATAAAAGGGATCATCGCGTAGCCGCCGCCGAAGGTCAGCGCGCCCATCTTGAAAAATTCGAGAAACAGCAGGAGGAAGATGTTCACAGCTCTTTACCCGCCTTTCTCGCGATCAGCGTCGCCGCCAGCCCGATGACAGCCGCACTGACGATCACGATGATCACGTTCGCCGAGAAGAACGCCACCGCCGCGAACGACGCCGCCATGATCAGGTAGGCGATGATGTTTTTCGGCGATTTTTTGAACATGGAGACGACCGCCTTGATCAGCAGCGCCAGCACGCCCGCGCGGATGCCGAAGAAGGCGTATTTGACGAATCTGAGCGACTCGAAGGTTCTCAGGAACAGTGAGATCAGGTAGATAATGACGAAGCTCGGCAGTACCACGCCGACCGTAGCGGCGAACGCGCCGAGCACGCCCGCGATACGGTAGCCGATGAAGGTCGCGGCGCAGATGGCGATGGGTCCCGGGGTGGTCTCGGAGATCGCGACGACCTCGAGCAGGTCATCCGCGTCGAGCCAGCCCTTCTTGTCGGTGATCTCGTTCTCAATGATCGGGATCATCGCGTAGCCCCCGCCGAAGGTGACTACGCCGATCTTCATGAATGTCAGAAATAATTGTAAGCATTGCTTGAGTTTTTGTTTCATAGAAGCCCCTTATAGAATGAGGATTGATTAAGAGTGAGGAGTTAGGAGTGAGAAGTGAGGAGTTATATAAACGTCGGATAGAGTTGTAGGGATCGGTGCCTCAGTTCTGCTTCTCGACGATCTTGTAGTCGTCGGAAAAGCGGAAGTACGCACAGTTCGACTCTCCGCTCTGCATGAAGCGGGCGAGATCATCCTCGTCGAGGTTGACCGAACACTCATAGTCGTCGTAATATTCGTTGTAATTATAGTATGCGCAGAATTCGCAGCTTGATTTTCCTGCCATTACCGTTCTTCCTTTCAAAAATTCGTGTATTTAGTATAACAAAACCGCAAAAATATTTCAAGTTGTTGTTGCAATTTGACCGAATTTCCGTTATACTTACCTTGAATATATTTTAGGAGATGATTCCCATGTTTATTACCAATGATATCAAGTACATCGGCGTGAACGATCACGATATCGACCTGTTCGAGGGTCAGTATGTCGTGCCCAACGGCATGGCGTACAATTCGTACGCGATCGTCGATGATAAGATCGCGATCATGGATACGGTCGATCAGCATTTCGGCAAGCAGTGGCTCGATAATCTGAAGAACGTTCTCGGCAACCGCAAGCCGGATTACCTGGTTGTCCAGCACATGGAGCCCGACCACAGCGCCAACATTGATAACTTTCTGCGCGAGTACCCCGACGCGACCGTCGTATCGTCGATCAAGGCGTTCAACATGATGGTCAACTTCTTCGGTACCGATTACGCCGATCGCCGCATCGTCGTCAAGGAGGGCGATACCCTCGAACTCGGCCGTCATGTGCTGAACTTCGTCGGCGCTCCGATGGTCCACTGGCCCGAGGTCCTGATGACCTATGACAGCACCGACAAGGTCCTGTTCTCCGCCGACGGCTTCGGCAAGTTCGGCGCGCTGGACGTCGAGGAGGATTGGGCGTGCGAGGCTCGCCGCTACTACATCGGTATCGTCGGCAAGTACGGCAAACAGGTGCAGAACGTCCTCAAAAAGGCAGCGGGGCTGGATATTCAGATTATCTGCCCGCTCCACGGTCCCGTCCTCTCCGAGAACCTCGGCTACTACCTCGACCTGTACAACACCTGGTCGTCCTACGGCGTTGAGACCGACGGCATCATGATCGCCTACACCTCCGTTTACGGTCACACCAAGAAGGCTGTCGAGCTGCTCGCCGAGAAGCTCCGCGCCGCCGGCTGCCCCAAGGTCGCCGTTAATGACCTCGCGAGGGAGGATATGGCGGAGTGTGTGGAGGACGCGTTCCGCTACGGCAAGATCGTCCTCGCCACCACCACCTATAACGCTGAGATCTTCCCCTTCATGCGCGAGTTCATCAACCACCTCACCGAGCGCAACTTCCAGAACAAGACCGTCGCCTTCATCGAGAACGGCTCGTGGGCGCCTCTTGCCGAGAAGACCATGCGCAAGATGCTCGAGGGCTGCAAGAACATCAACTATACCGACAACAACGTCCATATCCTCTCCGCGATGAATGACGAGAATATCGCCGAGATCGACGCTCTGTGCGAGGAGCTGACCATGGACTATGTCGCGATGGATAACGAGAAAGCGGACAAGAACGACCTGACCGCGCTGTTCAACATCGGCTACGGTCTGTATGTCGTGACCGCCCGCGACGGCGACAAGGATAACGGCTGTATCGTCAACACCGTCTCTCAGGTCACCAACACCCCGAACCGTATCGCCGTCTGTATCAACAAGAAGAACCTGACCCACGATATGGTCGCCGCGACCGGCGTGATGAACGTCAACTGCCTGTCCACCGACGCGCCGTTCAGTGTGTTTGAGCACTTCGGCTTCCAAAGCGGCAGAGACGCCGAGAAGATCATCGGCGAGGGTATCCTGCGCTCCGATAACGGCGTCGCCTTCCTCGGTCACTATATCAATTCCTTCATGTCCCTGAAGGTCGAGCAGACCGTTGATCTCGATACCCATTCGATGTTCATTTGCTCCGTCACCGAGGCGCGCGTTATCACCGACGTCGAGACCATGACCTATACCTACTACCAGAACAACGTCAAGCCCAAGCCCGAGACCGACGGCAAGAAGGGCTGGGTCTGCAAGGTCTGCGGCTATGTCTACGAGGGCGAGGAGCTGCCCGACGACTTCATCTGCCCGCTGTGCAAGCACGGCGTAGCCGATTTTGAGCCGATCGAGTAAGCAGTAATCAGTGAACAGCGGGCGACGGTTCGATTTTGCCCGTTTCATAACAAATTATAAAGGAGAAAACAATATGAAAAAGTATGTATGCGACGTATGCGGTTATGTCTATGACCCCGAGGAGAACGGCGGCGTAGCGTTTGAGGATCTCCCCGACGATTATGTATGCCCCCTCTGCGGCGTAGGCAAAGACGATTTCAGCGAGGAATAAGGGAGCCTATCCCGCTGGTCTGACTTGTGATCGTCTAAAGGCGGCATCAACAGCGTCTGTATCGCTGTCAGCCGTCTGATAACGGAATAATGCACGAAGCCCTGCCTGACATGCACGTCCGGCAGGGCTTTTGCTGTGCTGAAAGATCGGTCTGATAAACGATGAAGACGCCCTGCTGTGAGAGCGCCTTCTGTAACTATACCTTCCAAAATGAGGGGAACAAATGAATAATCGTTATTGTGAGGGCAATGCCTGTGGCTTACTGCTCCGGGACGTTCGGCAGAGAGCTCAGACCCTTCGCGAGGTCCTCGTCGGTGGGGATGTAGTCGGACATCTCGCCGTCGTTGAACTTCTGGTAAGCGACCATGTCGAAGTAGCCTGTACCCGTCAGACCGAATACGATGGTCTTCTCCTCGCCGGCCTCCTTGCACTTGAGCGCTTCGTCGATCGCGACGCGGATCGCGTGGCTCGACTCGGGAGCGGGGAGGATGCCCTCGACTCTGGCGAACTGCTCAGCTGCCTCGAATACGGACGTCTGCTCGACGGAGGTCGCCTCCATGTAGCCGTCGTGATAGAGCTGAGAGAGGGTGGTGCTCATGCCGTGGAAGCGCAGACCGCCCGCGTGGTTCGCGGAGGGGATGAAGCCGGAGCCTAAGGTGTACATCTTCGCGAGCGGACAGATCATGCCGGTATCGCAGAAGTCGTAGGCGAACTTGCCGCGGGTGAAGCTCGGGCAGGACGCGGGCTCTACCGCGATGATGCGGTAATCCTTCTCGCCGCGGAGCTTCTCGCCCATGAACGGCGCGATCAGACCGCCGAGGTTCGAGCCGCCGCCCGCACAGCCGATGATGATATCCGGCTCGATACCGTATTTATCCAGCGCCGCCTTGGTCTCGAGACCGATGATGCTCTGGTGCAGGAGCACCTGGTTGAGTACGGAGCCGAGTACATAGCGATAGCCCGGATTGCTGACCGCGACCTCGACCGCCTCGCTGATCGCACAGCCGAGAGAACCGGTGGTACCGGGATGCTCGGCGAGGATCTTCTTACCGACCTCGGTGGTCATGGAGGGGGAGGGGGTCACATCTGCGCCGTAGGTACGCATGACCTCGCGGCGGAAGGGCTTCTGCTCATAGCTGACCTTGACCATAAAGACCTTGCAGTCCAGTCCGAGATACGCGCACGCCATCGACAGCGCCGTGCCCCACTGACCGGCTCCGGTCTCGGTCGTTACGCCCTTGAGTCCCTGCTTCTTCGCGTAGTACGCCTGCGCGATCGCGGAGTTCAGCTTGTGGCTTCCGGAGGTGTTGTTGCCCTCGAACTTGTAGTAGATCTTCGCGGGCGTGCCGAGCGCTTCTTCAAGACAGTAGGCGCGTACCAGCGGAGCGGGACGATACATTTTGTAGAAGTCCCGGATCTCCTGCGGGATGTCGATGTAGGGAGTGGTGTCGTCGAGCTCCTGCTGTACCAGCTCTTCGCAGAATACGGCGCCGAGCTCCTCTGCGGTCATCGGCTTGCAGGTAGCCGGGTTCAGCAGCGGCGCGGGCTTGTTCTTCATATCCGCGCGCAGATTATACCATTTGGAGGGGATTTCGCTTTCGTCTAAGTAGATCTTGTAGGGGATTTTGTTTTCTGACATAATGATGACTCCTTTTATGTTGATTAGTATTATTAGTGGATTGGTGGATTACGGCGGTTTCCGATTCCTCATCGAGCGGCGACAGATAATGTCATCCGCTGTTTATGGCACGGAGCAAAAGATAAGCGTAACTCACCATCGTCTTGTCAGTAATTGTTGTTTCATAATTCCTCCAAAGAATAATAGTTAAGATGGAATAAAAAAACCCGTCCCTGCATTTCTGCCGGGACAGGTAATATACCTGCGGTGCCACCCTGCTTGGCGCCGTAGCGCCCTCTCACGCGTACAAATATACGCTGACCTCCTTTACGTTGGGTCAGTCCGTCTCACATACTCTGTGGGTCAGTCCACCAAGCCGCTCTGCGCTATATCTCGGTGCTTTTCCGTGTCGCGCCTCGATGCTCTGCGCTGAGCCTCGGCGCTTCTACACATTTCTGTTCGCCCTCCGAAGTCCATTCGGCCTTAGCTTCTCCGTCGCAATCTCACCATCTGCGGCTCTCTGGGTGACAAGTGATAAGGCTTACTCACTCTTCGTCATAGGTTTAGGTGTTTTTCTGTTATGTGCGTATTCTAGCGCATAAAAATCCGTTTGTCAAGTGTTTTCTCATAAAAATTTTAGCGATTTTATGTGATATCTTGCTAAAGCGGCTGTCGTAAAGTAAAGCCCCGGGAGCTTCCCGGCTCTCGGGGCAGGGTTACGGAGGTCAGAGGACGATGGTGCTTTATGCGCCCGCGATGGTGCCGGTGACGACGAGCGTCGCGGTACCGGGGGTAGTGCTGTAAGCGCCTGTAGCGGTCTCCTGTGCGAAGGTCGCCGCGGGTACTTCGATCAGGCCGGCAGTCGTGGTGAAAATGCCGGTCGTTGTGTTATAAGCGTAGTCGGTGCCCTCGGTGAGCGCCTCGCCGTCGAGCGTGACGCTGATATTGCTGAGGATGGGGTCGAAGGTATCGCTGATGACCGCATTATCGGCGGCGGTGAGAGCGGTGTTGCCGCTGTTCTCGAGACGGAAGGTATAGGTGACCTCGCCGTTCTCGGCGACGGGGATCGGCGAGATGGTCTTGATGACCGCGATTTCCGGAGCACATTCGGCGGGAACGGTCTCAGAGTCGGTGACCGTGCTGATCGCAGCGCCGGTAACAGTGACGGTGTTTACGATGTCCGCGCCCTCTTCGGGACAGGCGAATTCGTTGACGGTCGCGTCATAGATCAGCATGGTGTTGCCGTTTGCGGGGACGGTGATACCGCTGAACTGCAGTCCGTCAGCGGTTGATACGGCGGGAGCCGCTTGCAGAGCGCCGTCGACATAGTACTGTACGGAGCCGTCGGCGTAGGTCAGCGGCTGTACGGAGGTTTGATCAAAGGGATATGCGCCGAGGTCGTCGGTGACGGTCAGCCCGCTGATCGCACTATCGCCGCTGTTGACGATGCTGACGACATAGGTGATACGGTCGCCGATGCGGTAGCTCTCTGCGATCGCTTCCTTGCTGACGGTGAGGTTGCCCTCGATCACGCCGACCGCGACGTTCGACAGCACGGTGCCGCCGTTGTAGCTCAGGGCGGCCTGGTTGGTAAATGTGGTAGCCATTGTTTTTCCTTTCCTGTGTTTTCGGGAGCGTCTGCTCCCTATACATCCTATGCCGTAGAAACAGATCGGTGAATACGAACGCTGACAGCAACTGTAACGACCGTAAAGAGAGAAATTTCGGTATCTTGAAAAATAATGCTTGCATTTTAGGACAAGATGTGGTAATATATCTAAGTCAGATAAATACGGAGGCTTAGCTCAGCTGGTTAGAGTACCTGCTTGACGTGCAGGGGGTCATTGGTTCGATTCCAATAGTCTCCACCATATTGTAAAAGAACCCGCTGTATAAGCGGGTTTTACTTTTGTGTTATAAAAATGTGCACAAATTGTGCATAGCATCGCCGCTTTTATCGATAAACGACGTATGGATCAAGCGTATCGGAAGATACTATTGAAAGCGGTCAACGGGGAAAGAGAGAGTCAAAATGGAAATGGTGTTGCAGATCGTTCTGCTGATAGTGGGATTTGTCGCGCTGATCAAGGGCGCGGATATATTTGTAGACGGCAGCTCGTCGCTCGCGGCGATTTTCAAGGTGCCGTCGGTCATCATCGGACTGACCATCGTCGCGATGGGGACGAGCGCTCCCGAGCTCGCGGTCAGTACCTCGGCGGCGATCAAGGGATCAAACGAGATCGCGCTGAGTAATGTTGTCGGTTCGAATCTGTTCAACCTGTTGATGGTGCTGGGCGTATGTGCGCTGATCATGCCCGTCCCGATCGATAATGTGATCCGTAAGCGCGATTTCCCGTTCTCCATCATCACGACGATCCTGCTGTTTGCGGCGCTCGGCGTCGGCATGCTGGGTCATGTGAATCTCGGCACGTTAAAGATGACGGATAATGTCGCGACGGTCAGCCGCCCGATCGGTATCGTCGTGCTGCTCGTATTCATCGGCTATATCGCGATGCTGATCATCTCGGCGAAGAAGAATAAAGCCGAGGGCGAACCGGTCAAGACCATGTCGCCGCTCAAGAGCGTGCTGTTCATCCTGTTCGGCGTAGCGCTGATCATCGCGGGCGGTCAGTTCGTCGTCAATTCCGCCAAGTACATCGCCGCCGCGTTCGGTATGTCCGAGACGCTGATCGGCTTGACGATCGTCGCGGTCGGCACCTCGCTGCCGGAGCTCGTGACCTCGGTCGTCGCAGCGCGTAAGGGCGAGAACGGTCTCGCCGTCGGTAACGTGGTTGGCTCCAATATCTTTAACCTTCTGATGATCCTCGGCGTATCCGCTTCGCTCCATCCGATCCCGGTCAACTTCGCTTCGATGATCGACTTCGCGATCTTGATCGTCGTTTCCGTCGTGGTTTATCTTTTTTCACTTACGAAGCATATCAACCGCGGCGAGGGTATCGTGTTGATCCTGATGTATGTCGCGACCGTCGTTTTTGCGGCGCTGAGATAATCGCGCGATAATTGAATAAGAACAGGCGCTTTCGCTCATACTATGGGCGGAGGCGTTTTTTATGAACAAAATCAAGAAAAATAAATCGAAGAAGCCGACCGAGCGCGTAAGCTTCTACATTGCCCTGTCCATCTGCATGATGGCGGTGGGTCTGGCGGTATGGTCGGCATATACGTCGTTCGGCGACGTACCCGAGGAGGATGACAGCAGTTACTTCGGCTCGTTATCCTCTCCGACCGCCGCTGTCGCGCAGGAGATGACCGGCGTGACCGAAGCGGCTGAGACCGAAGCTCCCGAGGAAACCGAACCCGCACCCGAGACGGAGCCGCCGACTCAGAAGTACAGCGTGATCGTCAGCGAGACCAATCCCGAGACGAAGGATGTCGCCCATAACAGCGGATTGGATCCTCTGCAGGCGGTGCTGCGCGTCAAGGAGAGCCTGATCTTCCCCGTGAAGAGTCAGAACGTCATCAAGCCCTACAGCGAGGACAGCGTATATAATACGACGATGAAGGATTACCGCGCTCATACGGGCTGCGACTTCTCCGCCGAGGAGGGCGAGAGCGTCTACGCTATGTGTTCCGGAACTGTAAAGGATATTTCTTCTTCGGAATTATACGGTATTATCGTCGAGGTGGACTGCGGCGACTTTTCGGTTTACTACTGCGGTCTGAGCAGTGATCTGAGCGTTGAAAAGGACAGCACCGTCAGCGCGGGCGACACCATCGGCACAGTCGGGAAGATCCCCTGTGAGAACGACAGCGCGCATGTGCATGTTGAAATCAGGGTAGGGGACAGGCTGATCGACCCGCTCAGCGTCATCGACAGCGAGCGCTGAGGTATATTTGAGAAAGAACACGCATAAAATAGGACAGAAGTGCCCTCGATCCGTTCAGGGGCAGACGGCGGACGTGTCACAGCGTCCGCTTTGTTCTGTTACAGATATTTTGCGGCATGTAAATTGACGTAAATTAACAAAATCACTTGACAATTCGCCTTCGCTATGATAAACTATTACTTGCTTTATGGAGAGATGTCCGAGTGGTTTAAGGAGCTAGTCTTGAAAACTAGTGATCCCGCAAGGGACCAAGGGTTCGAATCCCTTTCTCTCCGCCAATTGAATAATAAAGTTATGAACTTTACATACATGGAGGATTACTCAAGTGGTGAAGAGGCTCCCCTGCTAAGGGAGTAGGTCGCTAACGCGGCGCGAGAGTTCGAATCTCTTGTCCTCCGCCAGAAAAAGGTCTGACGCTTTTGCGTCGGACCTTTTTCTCTTGCAGCAGCGATGAAGATTCGAGCCGAGAGTCGCGTTCTACGCGGCGTGAGCGTTTTGACCGAGCGCGTCCGGCGGACGATACAGCGAAGGGAAAAACGGTGCAGCGGTCGAAGAAGCCGAGCGTATAGCGAAGGCTGATTCGGAACCGCAAACTGAGCGAATCTCTTGTCCTCCGCCAGAAAACAGGCTTACGCATTGGCGTGAGCCTGTTTTCTCTTGCTGTGGGAAAGATTCGAGCCGAGAGCCGCGTTCTACGCGGCGTGAGCGTTTTGACCGAGCGCGTCCGGCGGACGATACAGCGAAGGGAAAAACGGTGCAGCGGTCGAAGAAGCCGAGCGTATAGCGAAGGCTGATTCGGGAACCGCAAACTGAGTGAATCTCTTGTCCTCCGCCGGAAGGAAGAAGCTCGAATTTGGCTTATCTAAGCCATTTTCGGGTTTTCTTTTTGCTTTCTTTAATTCTAATTAAGAAATATGCTGCTTTTGATCGTAAACGTGATCGTAATTTTTGTGAATTTTAATTATCATCAAGGAGATTTGCAACCATGTTTAATGTCTTTTCATTGGTTGGCTCAACCGTATGAGCATAAACATTTAGTGTGACACTCGGATTAGCATGACCAAGCAAATCAGATACATCTTTCGTTGCAGCTCCATTAACCAACGGCGACGTTCGTAAACTTCTGAATGTTTCTGTTGCGACCGCAAATCGAATCCTCAACACGATGGCAGAAAAGGGGTTGATCATCCGTTTTCGTGACGGCAGGTCATGGGCGTACCGTAAACGATAAAGAGATCAAGAAGTCAATACGTACAGGTATGAACGAAGGGGTCATTTGACGGGAGGCAGCGTGGTCAAAGCGGGGTCGGACAACAGAATACCGAAAAAGCTTTTATGTGACGGTTGTGTGAAAGTTATCTGAAAGCTTTGTGAGAATTATTGAAACGTCCTTTTGATTTATGTATGATGCAAGTGGAATCCGAAACGGAACACAAATCATCTGATCGAAAGGAGATTCATTATGACTCGAAAATTCCTATCCCTGATACTGGCGCTCATGCTGGTATTCAGTCTTACGATCCCCGCTATGGCGGAATCGGTCGACATGGCTCCGACCTCTGCTGTTGTCGAGCAGAGCGCGGTGCTGACCTTCTCGAACGGCGGCATCACCGAGACTTCTGCCGGCAGCGGCTACACCATCGACGGCACCACGCTGACCGTCACGACGGCAGGCACCTACCGTATCGGCGGCAGCTGCTCCGAGGGCGCGATCATCGTCAGCAAGGGGCTGAGCAACGTTACGCTGATCCTCGATAATCTGACGCTTAGTTCCTCTGCGACAGCGCCGATCGTCGTCAAGAAAAGCGCGACAGTCAATATCCATTTAGTCGGCACTTCGACCCTCACCGATAACGAGGATCCCGCGAACGAGACCTCCACCGATACGACCGTAGCCGAAGCCTTTGAGGGCGCGGCGATCAAGGTCAAGAGCGGCTCTTCGGTGACCTTCTGCGGCGACGGAAACCTGAATGTCGTCGCCAACGCGAAGAACGGTATCAAGGGCGGCGCGACGTCCGAGCTGATTTTTAATCAGAGCGGTACGATCAATGTCGGCGGCAACGCGAAATATTACGGCGCGACCACCTCGGGCGCTGCGGTCAACAACGGTATCGGCTGTGACGGCAGTATCGTCATCAATCAGGGTACCTACATCATCAAAGCCGCGAACGACGGCATCAAGAGCGCACCCGACGCGACCGATGAGACAGAAGGAACGGTGATCGACACCGAGTCGGCGGGCACCGTCACCATCAACGGCGGTACCTTTGACATCGATGTAGACGGCGACGGCATCCAGGCGGACACCGCGCTGAATATCAACGGAGGCACCTTTGATATTCGCACCTGGAAGGGCTACAGCGTGTGGAACGATACCCTCGCGAATGAATACAGCTGTAAGGGCTTGAAGGCGTCCGGCGACCGTGCCGAAGAAGCGGGAATCGAGCCTGCGCTGAATATCGCGGGCGGTACCTTCACGCTGAATACAGGCGACGACGCAGTTCATTCCGACGCGAATGTGACCGTGACCGGCGGCACCTTCACCATTCAGACGGGCGACGACGGTATGCACGGCGACACCTCTCTGACGATCGGTACCGAGGGCGGCGATACCCGCGATCCCGATATCACCATCAGCCATTCCTATGAAGGACTCGAGGGCGGTACGGTCTATATCTATTCCGGCCGCAGCTATGTTGTCGCGAGCGATGACGGCGTGAATGCGGCGGGCGGCAGCTCCAACGGCTCCGATCCCGGCGCGGGCGGCGGCAACACCTTCAATCCCGGAGGACGTCCCGGCGGTGGCGGCGGCTTCAATCCCGGCGGCGGTTCTTCTACCAATACAGGCAACTATAACATCTATATCTACGGCGGCGATCTGTACGTTAACTGCGACGGCGACGGTCTTGATTCCAACGGCGGCTTGTACCTCTACGGCGGTACTCAGGCGGTGTTCAGCATGAGATCCGGCGGCGACAATTCCGCGATCGACGCTGACGGCACCATTTCGATCCAGGGCGCGACCGTATTCACCGCCGGTACAGCCGGTATGGACGGTTCGGCAAAGTCGAGCTGGTTCGGCACTAATCAGAAGTACGCTTCAATCTCGACAAGCTACACAGCCGGCAAGATCATCAACACCAAGATGGGCAGCAGCGGCAGTGTGATCCTCAGTTATTCACTCCCGAAGAACGTTAATTATATCATGGCTTCCTACCCGACTGCCGTGTCGAGCAACACGCCTTCCTTTGCGACTGCGACAAGCGTGACGGCATGTAAGGGCGGCTCGTGGAGCCACAACTGGAACTCCGGCACAGTGACGACCGCGGCGACTGCCACCTCCGCAGGCGTGATGACCTACACCTGTTCAAAGTGCGGCGCGACCGAACAGCAGACGATCCCGATGACCGTTTCGATCGACGCGTGCGATCATTCCGTCGAACAGGAGGCGATCGCCGATAAGGGCTACACCGTGACCTTTGCGGGCGACAGCGGCGTTGATTCCGTCACGGTTTATCAGACGCAGGATTATACCGGAGCATCCGAATCCGTCTCGGCGACCGGTTCTACCGTATCGCGCAGCAGCGCGACCGGCGAGCCCGATTCCACCGGCGACGGTCAGGTCAATTTCACCGTCGTTCTCAAGGAAGGCTACGCATTAGACAGCGTTTCGGTGACCGCGGGAACCTATAAGAACATCAAGGAGCTGGGTGATAACACCTACCGTATCACCAAGATCAGCGCGGATACTACCGTCACGATCACTACTGAGCAGAGCGAGACTCCCTCGGGCTATGTCCTCGGCGACGCTGACGGCAGCGGCGATGTAGATACCATCGACGCGACGTGGATCCAGCGCTCGCTGGCAGGCTTCAAGCCGTCCGATAGCATTAATGAAGCGGCAGCCGATGTCGACGGCGACGGCGATGTGACCGCGATCGACGTGACCTTCATCTTGCGCTATTGCGTCGGCGTCAAGGTTCCTTACGCGATCGGTGAAATCGTATATCAATAATTCAGTATACAACAACCGCCATTTTTTCAGACAGAACCATCCGTTCATCGGGTGGTTCTGTTTTGATATGGGCTTTGGACTGAACCGCTCAAAAGACGGTTGCGAAATAAAGTCGGAAGTGCTATAATCAACCTATTCAAGACGGTAGGTGATCGGATGAAAGTCAATAACGCGAAGGGCGGACGACTGCGTGAGATGATCGCGATCGACAAGGCGCAGATGCTCCCGCTGAACTTTAAGGTGAACTATATCTTCACGCCGCTGTATGTCGTCATGTCGCTGATACTGCTTCTCGTTTTCGGCGCGCTGATGCAGGCGCGGCTGGTGGCTCTCGGTCTGGTGTGTCTCGGTGTGATGGCGCTGCTGACCGCGGGTCTGCTGCTCATGGTGCCGATCGTGCGCAAGAGAGCGATACAAGCGGAGCTCAAACGCTACGGATTCGATACGCGGAAGCATGACGAGCTTCCCGACGCAGCGGAGGAGTGGGATTTTTCCAATAAAGAATTATCCGTGAGCTTCAACCGTTACGGGATGCGTGTGGACGGCGTGCTGTATTACTATAATCATCTGAAGAAGGTCGTGCTGACCGGCAACCGTTATCAGCGCGTGAGCGTGATGATCGTCTTTATCGAGTCGCCCGAGCGGTGTATCGCCCTGCCGGCGATCCCCAAGGTGCGGAAGATGCTCGAGAATTATGAGATCACGCTTGAGAATCAGGAGACCTTCGATTATATCCTCTCCGATCCCGAACAGGCATTCACCGAGATCTACAAGAAGGGTGAAGTCGCCGTAAAGTAAACCTATACTAAGTTACAGAAAAAACAGCGCCCGCTGTACCGAGATGGTACGGCGGGCGTAACTATTATTCAAAGAGGATCGTGCCGATAGGGTAGGGGGTATCGAGCAGAGCGGCGTACCGTCCGATGAAGGTTGCGTCCGGAACGCTGACGTCGCCGTCGCGGTCGCCGTCGGCGGCGTTATCACTGAAGTCGGGGACTTCGATCTCCGCGAGGCGGTATTGCACGGCGGTCACGTCGGTGATATCGACCTTGCCGTCGCTGTCGGCGTCGCCGAGGAGGAAGCCCTTCTCCGTACCGACCAGCGCATAGCAGTCGGCGAGCTCGCTGAACTGCATGACGAGCGTATTGCCGTCAAGCTCGGCGGGGATCCTGTCATCACTGTCAATAGTCGGATATTCGGAATCAACAGGGTAGAGGGAAAGCGTCTTGTAACGCGTCGTTTCTTCCGTCAGCGGGAGTCTCAGCTCTGCGGACGTATGCCTGAGCATATTGCCTTCTTCGTCAAAGATCATGAGCATCATCACGTTGAGCAGGTCGCCGTCGGTCAGCTCGCCGAGCTCCTTCATCATATTGTCCATCGTGCGGCGGCTGAGTCCGAGAGACGCGAGGGTCTCTTCGGAGCTGTTCTTGTCGAGGTAGACCATGATGTATTCGTGGCCGTTGAGACCGTCAAAGATCACGGTCACGCCGTCGGCGGTCGATTCATACGCGACCGTATCGCGCTGAGCCGTCAGAGAGAGGGGATAAGCGGGCATGGTGAGGTAGTGCCAGCCGTAGTCATAGCTGTCCTCGTCAGTGTCCTTGGTGACGGTCGCCTTAGGCGAGTCGGTCCACGGAGAAAGAGTGTTCCAGCTGAGGAAGGTTCCGTCGCCGAAGAGGCTGTCGCAGTCGACGTCCATGTATTCGAGATACACGCGGTCGCCCGCCGAAGCATAGGTTCGGCTGACGGGTGAGAAGCCGTCGCCCGGGTCGACAGCGAGCTCATACAGCAGCTCGCCGCTGATCGTACCGCTTACGGGAGCGCTCGATGTACCATAATAGATCACGCCGCAGTCGAGGGTGAAGCCGTTCGTTTGGATGCTGCCGTTATCGGTCAGGACGGGGCATGAGAGCTTGCCCGAAAGGGACAGGCTGCCGCCCTCGTCAATGCTTACGCTGAGCTCCGAGGTCTCGGGCAGCGTGCCCTTCGCTTGTGCAAGGCTGCTGCTGTTGACGGTGATATCCTGAGCGGGGAGCGGGTAGTAGCGATCCTCGGCGCTTCTGTCGGGACAGAGCGAAACGCTCCCGCTGACCGGCGTGATCAGCGCCGTGCAGGACGAACCGCAGATCAGGGGCGTGCCGTCGATTACGAGCATGCCGCCGCCTTCTTCGCAGGTGATGCAGCCGTCGCGGCTGAACAGCAGGTTTTGACTCTTTGCGGTCAGCGATCGGCTCGCGGAGAGCACCAGCTCACAGTCGTTGATCCACAGAGGCTTGTTCAGCGTGAGGTCGCCGTCGAGGGTGACGCTGCCTGACTGTGAGTCAAGACAGATCCCGCCGATCGACTTGCTGCTGTTGAGCTTTACAAGCTCGCTGTAATCTGTTGCTTCGGCGAAGATCGTACCGCCGAGCTTTGTACGGATCGCTTCGACTGCCTTGACCATATCGGCGGGGTGATCGGGATCGGCGTGTGTGACGATGATCTTTGCTTCGTCATCGCATTCCGCTGTGCCGTTATGGATGAAGCGGCTCCTGCTGTCGCTCTCAACGCTGAAATACAGCTTTCCGTACAGAAGAAGATCGCCGTTGTTGACGATCGTGCCGTCGTCGGCGTCGAGCGTAGCGCCGTCGTAGATATTCAGAGAACCGTTGTTCGTGATCGAACCGCCCTCGGCGGGAGCGAGAATCGAGCCGGGCTCCAGCTCGAACGTGCCGCTGTTGATGATGTCTGCCTGCAGAAGGCTATCCTCGGCGAGGTCGACGGAAGCGTCCTTCGCGATCACGAGCGTATCTTCAAGGGTGTAATAACCGCTGAGTGTGAGTTCCGTACCCGCAGGGATGGTGATCGTCCCATTCGATGGGGGAAAGGCTTGATATAATTCTAATACAGAATTAAAAGAAAACGACTGCTCTGCGTGAACGGTCAGCGCAAAGGCACTGAGCAGCAAACAGAGCGTGAGGATAACGGAGATCAGTCTTTTCATTCGGCGCCCTCCTGCAGTTCTGCCCAGAGCTCGTACAGCTCCTCGAGCCTGCCTTGGGCTTCTTCGAGCTCGGCGGTCAGCGCCATCAGCTGTTCGTAGTCGCTCTGCACGTCCTCCCGCGCGAGCTGATCTTGCAGCTCTTCCGATTTCGCTTCCAGCTCCTCGATCTCCGCTTCGGTGCGGGTGAGTTGGGTCTTTCGCTTGCGCTCCTCGCTCTGGCGCTGTTTTTTGAGCTGCCAGTCGTTGAGGGGCTTTTCCTTCTTTTCGGCGGGCTTCTCTCCGTCCTCTGATACGGCTTGCGCCGAGATGCGCTCGAGGTAGTTGTCGTAGTTGCCGAGGTATTCGGTCACGCCGTTCTTCCCGAGTGCAAGCACGCGGTCGGCGAGCTTGTTGATGAAGTAGCGGTCGTGGCTGATGATGACGAGCGTGCCTTCATAGTCGCGCAGGGTATCCTCCAGCGCCTCGCGTGAGGACGCGTCGAGGTGGTTGGTCGGCTCGTCGAGCAGGAGCAGGTTGTACCCGCCCAGCATGAGCTTCAAGAGCGAGATCCGCGCTCTTTCTCCGCCGCTCATGGCGGACAGCGGCTTGAACACCTCGTCGCCCTTGAACAGGAACGCGGCGAGGGAGGATCGCACCTTGGTCTCGGTGAGCTGAGGGTAGGTGTTCCAGATCTCGTCGATGGCGGTGTTGTTGAGGTTCAGGTTCTCCTGCATCTGGTCGAAGTACCCGACGTCCACCATCGCGCCGTATTCATATTCGCCCGTGTCGGGGCGGAGCTTGCCGTTGAGGATACGGAACAGGGTCGTCTTTCCGCAGCCGTTATCGCCGAGGATGAAGACGCGCTCGCCCTTGGTGATATGCAGGTCGACGTTTCTGAACAGCTTCTTATCGCCGAAGGCTTTACTGAGATCCTTCGCCATCAGCACGTCGTTGCCGCTCTCGTGGCGGGGCTCAAAGCGCATTCGGATGCTCTCGAGCGCGCTGTCGGGCTCGACGAGCTGTTCCTTGATGCGGTCGATCTCCTTCTGCTTCGACGCGGCGGTGCGGATGTTGCGCTCGCGGTTCCATCGCTTCTGCTGTTCGATGATGCCCTCGATGCGCCTGATCTCCTTCATATCGTTCCGATATTTATTCTCGAGCGCCTTTTCATGCGCCTGCTTCTTCTCGATAAAGACGGAGTACGCGCCCTTGTAGACGGTGCCTCTGCCGTGTTCGATCTCGACGGTCTTGTTGGTGACCGCGTCGAGAAAGTAGCGGTCGTGGCTGACGATCAGCATCGCGCCTTTAAAATCGCGCAGAAAGCCCTCGAGCCACGCGACCGAGGCGATATCCAGGTGGTTGGTGGGCTCGTCGAGCAGGAGCATATCGCTTTTGGATAACAAGAGATTGAGTAAGCTGAGCTTGGAGCGCTGACCGCCCGAGAGCGCCGAGGTCGGCATCCCGAACTCCGCTTCCTTAAAGCCCAAACCCAGCAGCGCCGAGCGGGTACGGCTCTTGTAGGTCAGCCCGCCCTCGCTCTCGAAGCGTTCCATCAGCGCCGTCTGGCGCTCGATCAGGTCGACGGCGCCTTCGCTGACGGCGCGGTTTAGCTCGTCGATCTCCCGCTCCATCTCCTTGAGTTCGTCAAAGACCGATTCCAGCTCGTCATAGATACTGCGTGTTCCGTTGGAGCAGGCGTGCTGTTCCATGTATCCGATATTCAGCCCGCGCTGAGAGGCGACAACGCCCGAGACCGGCTCGAGCTGACCGCAGATGATCTTGAACAGGGTGGTTTTACCGACGCCGTTGCGCCCGATCAAGCCGACCTTGTCGCGTGCTTCGACCTCAAAGCTCAGATCCTCGAACAAGGTGCGTTCGCCGAACGCCATCGACACCTTGCTCAGTGATAAGACAGGCATAGCTTCACTTCTTTCAGATTAATGGCTATATATTTCTATTCTACCTTAAATCTGCCGAAAGAGCAATAGGGAAATTAATCGGGCGCCTTTTGGCAGAGGGAGTTCCCGTGCAGAACTTTCTTATCGTCCATTGACTTTTTGCCGCCTTTACATTAATATAGTATTATCAATAAAATTTTGAGGTGATTTATATGAAATTTGACGTAAATACCAAAATAGCAGAGATTTTGAAGCAGTTTCCGTGGCTGCCCGAGGAGCTCGTGAAGATCGACAGCCGTTTCAGCATCGTGAATTCTCCGATCGGTAAAATGCTGATCAAGAACGCGACTGTCGCCGATCTGTGCAGCAAGGCGGGTATCAAGCCCGAGGACGCGCTGCAGAAGCTCGAGGAGCTGATCTCTTCACACAAAGGCTGATTTATGTATAACGCAGGGGCGGCTGTCAGCTGCCCTTTTTGCTGAAAAAATTCAAAAATCATAAAACTTTTTTCTGTGTCATTGCATCTATGTGATGTAAGGACAGGCGCTCAGCATTGTACAGCGCAAATCCCGTACAATATTATCCCAAGGAGGAAGTTATGAAACAGAAGAAATTATTATCCTTTATTCTCACACTGACGATGGCGTTCACGGCTCTGTGTATCGTTCCGGTCGGCGTATCCGCCGCAGATACGGGTGAGCTGACCGACAGCAGGTATCCCGGCTTTCGCTACACGGTCGAGTCAAACAAGGCGACGGTCACCTCTTATTTCGGTACCGCAACCTCCGTCGTCGTACCCGCCTCGCTGGGCGGCTATCCCGTGACCGAGATCGGTGCAAACGCCTTCGGCGCCTGCGATTCGATCCTTCATCTTGAACTGCCCGACGGTCTGACAACGATCGGCGATCATGCCTTTGACGGCTGTATGAATTTAGATATTCTCGTGATCCCTCCCTCGGTCACGTCGATCGGTCGGATCGGTACGGTGCTCACCGGCGAATCCCCCGATGAGCCCGGTATGGAGCCTGTGTGGAATGAGGTGAAGCTGACGCTCGTCGGCTGCGTCGGCTCAGAGGCGGAGGACGCGGCTCAAAGGGACGCCCTGACCTTTGTTCAGCTCCGATATCCGACGCTCGAGGAGCATACCGCTGATGATAATGTGATCGTCAGCATCCCCTCGGGCATGGATTATGTCGCTGTTCCCACAACGCCTTACGAGAAAAACGGCGAGGGCTTCACCGACACCACCGGGCTGCCGGAGAATATGTATGTTGATTATGGCTATGAGATCATCCCCCTGCGGCGCGGCAACTATGCCGGTATCACGTCATCCGTGAACGTCAAGATCGCCTGTGACGAGCCCAAGGCGCTCGTTTATCACTTGGACTTCAACAATAAGCTGACCGAACTGCACGCAAAGTACAGCGGCGGCTACCTGAGCTTTACGACCTCGCAGTTAGGCAAATTCTGGGTCGTAAAACAGTGTTTCTACGATAAGGATCCCGTTCTGCACGGCAAGATCACGACCTTCCTCAATGAGAACGATCAGGCAAGCCTGCGCCTGACGGGCTACGGCACGGATTCGACGATCACGCGGAATTTGAATCTGAACAACTACGCCTACAAGACCCTCGATGAAAACGGTACCTACACCCTCACCGTCAGCAAGAAAAACCACGTCACCCGCAGGTATACGGTCAGGATCAAGGGAGACACGGAGCTCGATGTCAAGCTCTGTCCGCGCGGCGACGTTACCGCTGACGGCAAGGTGACGACCTTCGACTTCGGTATGGTGAACGCTCACGCCAGAGGTCAGTCGACGCTCACCGGCTACCCGTTTGACTGTGCCGACGTGACCGGCGACGGCAAGGTGACCACTCTGGACGCGGGTAAGATCAACGCCCACGCCAGAGGTCAGTCCAAGCTGTGGTAAGGTTTGATATAACGGTCAATGCGAGCGTATACAAATCGTCATTGCGAGGCTCCCTAACCGGGGTCCCCAAAAAGCCCCTGCTTTTTGGGGAGAGGAGGAGTCGCGGAGCAAGGTCAAGGCATACCAACCGGATATGCCTACCGCGCAGAGCGAACGACGACGATGTGGCAATCTCAACCGAATATAACAGTCATTACGAAGAGCAGAGGCTCCCTTTGGTAAAGGTGAGATTCTGTCCAAATCTGTGATTTGGATTACAGAATCCATACACCGGAGAGCTCCCGCGGGAGCGGGTGAGGGATTGTATAAATGGAGCAAAGCGACCAACCGATTATTATAGTACTCGTTGCGCTCAGATAAATCGTCATTGAGAGCATATAAATTGTCATTGCGAGGCTCCCTAACCGGGGTCCCCAAAAAGCCCCTAAACGAGGCTCCAAAAAGCCCTGCTTTTTGGAGAAAGGACGAGTGGCAAAGCGAGTACGACAACGGTCACACTTGACCGTTGTCATCGAGCACAGCCAACGAGGACGCTGGGGAGAGGAGGAGTCGCGGAGCAAGGTCAAGGCATACCAACCGGATATGCCTACCGCGCAGAGCGAACGACGATGGAGCGCTGTTGCATTCTCATCTACGTTGGCGATCAGCACCGAGGTAATATGAAGGTTTCTCCCTTCGGTCGGTCAATTTATGCAATCCCTCCGAGTCGGAACAAGTTCCGACCCACCTCCCTTTACCAAAGGGAGGCTTTCGCGTCAATCTCAACCGAATAAAAAAGCATCAGATAACACCGCAGAAATATTCGCGCGCGGGACGCCTTACCGATGTGAGGCGTCCCGCTTTTTATGTTATACGGTCTGCTTTTATGCTGTTTTCCTTGATTTTATTACCGAGTCATGATATGATAAAAATAGCTAAAAGAAAATCGGTTATTCTGTTAATTATGTGTATTTTTTCGTTGTATTTGATGAACCGGAGGTGCTCTTATGTATGTCAATAAGCCGATGCAGGAGAAGAAAAAGACCCGGTGGTGGAAGATCCCGCTGACGGTGATCGCGCTGATCCTCGTCGCCGCGATCATTTACGTCGCCTACGTCTTTATCTCCTACAACCGTATCGAGGATAATCAGGAGCTGATCCCTAAGGGTACGGCGAAGTCCGCCGCGGTGAAGCTTAATAAGGAATATACCGCCCTGACCTATAACGTCGGCTTCGGCGCGTATACGCCCGACTTCACCTTCTTTATGGACGGCGGTAAGAGCTCGTGGGCTGAGAGCGAAGCGAGCGTCGTCGCCTGTATCGACGGCTCGGCGGATATCATCAAGGAGAACAACGCCGACTTCGCCCTGATCCAGGAGGTCGACTTCGGCTCCACCCGCAGCTATCATGTCGACGAGAGGCAGCAGCTGATCGACCGATTTCCCGATTACAGCTCGGTCTTCGCGGTGAACTATCATTCGGCGTTCCTCTTCTATCCCTTCACCCGGCCCCACGGCGCGTCCAACAGCGGCTTGCTCACCCTCAGCGAGAGCGGTATCAGCTCCGCGATCCGCCGCAGCCTGCCGATCTCCGAGGGCTTCAAGAAGTTTCTCGACCTCGACCGTGCCTACAGCGTCAGCCGTATTCCGACCGAGAACGGTAAGGAGCTGGTCATCATCAACACCCATACCTCCGCCTACGGTACCGACGGCGACCTCCAGACCCGACAGATGCAGATGATGTTCGACGATATGGCGGCGGAGTATAAAAAGGGCAATTACGTCATCTGCGGCGGCGACTTCAACCATGATTTCACCGGCGACAGTAAGTATAAGCTGAACGACGCGACCCCCGAGGATCTCGAGGCGCTCGCGTGGTGCGCAGAGTTTCCCGCCGAGCTGATCCCCGAGGGCTTCGCCCGCGTGACGGATTACGCGAGCGGTCTTCGCCCCTCTACCCGCAACACCGACATCCCCTACAGCGACGCGAGCTTCGTCGTTACCCTCGACGGCTTCATCGTCTCCGATAACATCGAGCCGACCTTCGTCGACGTCATCGATACGGGCTTCAGGTATTCCGACCATAACCCCGTGAAGATGAAGTTCAAGTTGAAATAGTATCAGGCTCCCTTTGGGAAAGGGAGCCTTGGAAATCGACTGCTCATATATTTTTTTGATACTTTCTCGACAATCTGCGGGCTGAATGAATTCAGCCCCTACAATGATTCAGCCTTACAAAGGACAACGGCTACCCTTTACCAAAGGGATGCTTTGCACGCACATACACACCATGCATATACCCACCGTGCACACACTCATTATATCCCTAAGGAGGAATACTCATGAAAAAGCTATTGGCAATTATTCTGACGGCGGTCATGCTGCTCTCGATGGTGCCGCTCACGGCGCTGACAGCGGCGGCGGCTGAGACCGAGGTCGCGGAAACAGGCGCAGATCCGACGTTCTACGGCGTGGCGATCCCCACCGACGGCGCGGGGCTGAAAACGCTCCTCGAGGCGGACGGCGATATCATGATCTCGCTGAACAAGGATATTTCCGCACGTATCGGAGAGAAGGGCGACAGAAACGCCGAGTATGTCGAGTATTGGTGTACGCTGGGTAAGGGCACCAAGGTGCTCCGGCTCAACGGGTACGACATAGACTTATACTACGACAGAAAAGCTATCAGAACATATAATTTTTATTCATCTTTTAAAGTCGATAAGGAAACGAGCATGTTCAACGTCCCTGCCGGATCGGAGCTGGTCATCAACGACAGCAAGAACAGCGGCACGATCCACTTTGACGGAATGCTGAAGGATGATGCATTCCATCTGGATCAAAGGAACCTGATCACCGTGAACGGCGGCAAGCTGACCGTCAACAACGGCATATTAGAAGCCGGTCGTTCTCAGAAGGTACACGGCAGATATTCTGACGGAGGAGCTTGGACAAAGGAAAAGGATTTTTACCGTCAAATCAACGGCACTGCGATCGTGCTGAAAAGCGGTCAGGCGACCATCAACGGCGGCGAGCTTTACGGTCGCGGATACAGGGCGCCGGAGGGTAATCTTAATAGTTTAGAAGATGAAGATTTGATTCGATGTGCCGCTGTACGCGCGACAGGCGGCAGTCTGACCGTCTATGACGGCGAGTTTTGGGGTAAGGGCTGCGCCGACGTTATGCAGATCGGCGACAGCGCCGATATTCGCGTCTACGGCGGTGAATTCGATACACATAGGCAGGATTTGAATCTTGATTTTGAAGATGATAGTGTTGACCTTCCTCGTGGAGTAGATTGGTATATGTCCACCTCCTACGGCAATATCGGTATTCCCGGACGCGCGATCTCCCTCGCCGTCGCCCAAAGCAAGACCGAGGTCTATAAGAAGGGCTCAGGTAAACTGACTTATGAGCAGGTATACGCGAACGAAACGCTCGAAACCTCAAAGTATATCGCCGTCAAGCCGGAAAAGAAACAGTCCTTTAGAGCGGTGAGTCAGTTCCTCCCGAACGAGAACCGCTACGGTGAGCTGCCCATCGGTACGGTCTATGAATGGGACAAGAGCTCGCCCCTGCGCTTTGTGGTCTACAACTCGCTCTATTATCCTTCCCAGCGCGACTATGATCAGGTCAATCAGCACGAGCACGGCGTGAAAGCCGGTCTGCGGCTGAGCTATGACGGAGAGAATTATGTTCATTCCGTGGCGGTGAACGAGAACGGTGAGATCGACCTGAACGATATGCCGCAGGTGAATAAGGACAAGCTGCAGGTCGGACAGACCTTCTATCTGCGCTTTTACGATATGGAGGTATGGTCGAACGGCACCGGAGAGCACGTGGTCAATCATGAGGACGGGATGCTGACCAAGGTGAAGATCGTGGAGCCGGATATGTCAGCGCCCGACCTCGATATCGCCTTTGACTGGTCGAATCCGCTCGATAACTCCCTCTTGTCGATGGGCATGCTCAGTCCCGCCGGCGACTGCACCAAGGCGAACCTTGATAAATTGATACGCTCGGGTCGTATCAACAGCTATGTCGCGACCTTCTCGTTTTATAATAACAAAGGAACATGGACGAGCCAAAGCTTTAACGATACGGTCAACAAGATCACCCGCGCCGATATGTACCGCGGTATCACCCGGGCGCGGTACATGGTCGACCTGTACAAGAACGGCGAGAGGATCAGCCATCTGCAGTCGGACGGCGATATCGTCTGCTTCCCGAATATCACCGCCTCCGTCACGCCCGATTCGTCCCGCCGCGCGCTGATCGATGCCTCGGCTGCGAACAAGAAGATCACCCTCTCGTGCACCAATGCGAACAGCACCACGGGTATCTTCTGGGCAAAGGACGGCGCAAAGATCGCAAGCTCCGCGGGCAGCGCCGCCTATACCGTCGATCTGAGCGCGTCGAGCGCCATCGGCTGGTACAGCGTAGGCTACACGATGGGCGGCAAGGACTATATCAGCGACGAGATGATCTATCTCGGTATCAAGGCGGGCACAAGAACGCTGGGTATTAAGAGCTCCGCGGCTGTCTGCTCGATCAAGCAGGACGGCAGTACTACCCCGACCCTGACCGCGACGGCGAGCGGGACCGGCTGGGGAAGTATCACAAGATATAAGTGGCAGAACGTGAGCTGGCCCGCGGATACAAAGCCGAATGTCAAATATAAAACTACAACAGGCAACACCATCACCATCGCAGAGCTGTTCGGCGCACCGGGGCATGAAACGCAGTTTTTCACCGCGGGCACATATAAATTCTCCGTAACCGCATACGACAACTACGACAACTCGGCAACCTCCGGCACTGTAACGATCAACGTCTCTCGCCCGCCGCAGGGCATCGAGATACATTCTAACGTTGATGGCTATAACATGGACGTCAGCAACGGCTTTGTCGTAACCGCCCCCTTTAACACAGTCGATTTCGACTACCTGCTGACCCCGCAGAACAGCGCCGGCAGCGCGAGTAATATCAGCTACTCCTCCTCCGATACCTCGGTAGCCGAGCCGGAGGGCGGCGGCAGCATCTATGCGCGCAAGCCCGGCTCCGCAAACGTTACCGTGAAGTACGGCTCCTCGATCTCCGCCTCTGCCAAGCTGCTGGTATCGACGACGAAGTATGATCTGACGATTGATGAAAAGCTCCTGACTCCCAAGGCGGGCGAGACCGTCTATCGCGGCGCGCTGAGCGTACCGTCGAGCGCGAACTTCACCGCCGAGCTGGTCTGGAACTACGTCGGTCAGTACAGCTCCAGCTCCCGTGAATTTACAGGCGATACCTTCGAGGGCAATCTCGTCTATTATCCGACCGTTCGTATCTACCCGAAGAATGGCGTCGTCTACCCTGTAGACATCAAGAAACCCAACGGCGCCTCGGGCAGAACGGATTATACCGTCGACCCCGATCGTTTCGAGATCACCATCAACGGCATGACCTACTACGGCGCGACCTACTGCGGACAGGATACCTTCTTTGACGCTGAGCCTGTCTCCTCGGGTGATAAGAGCTATGACTTCATCGACCTCGACATGGAGAGGAGCGAGAAGCTCATCGACTGGCGCGACGACTACCTCGACCGCGTGATGTTCAACCTCGATATCCCCAACGCGGGCTCTAAGAAGCAGAAGATCGACGACATAAGCTGGATGCCGCTCTCGTCCGAGCAGGAGGGCGTGCTCTTCTTGGGCAACAGCGTGATGCACGTCACCGATATAAGCAGTATCAAGGACGACAATCCCGCGAACGACAAGACCGAGGACTTCTCGACCTATCAGGCGGGCGAGATCTACCGTTATTCTATCCATATCAATAAGCAATTCAGCTACAGAAACGCCCACGGCGGACAGCTCTACTTCACCGAGAGCACGCAGGCGATGGAGCCCGAGCACAGAACACTGACCGATTCCAAGAGCGCGGACAGCGGCTATATCACGGCGTTTGTCTACTTCACGCCGTCCGATTTCACCTCCGGCGATGTCAGCGGTACCGTGACGAGCTTCCTCTCCGGAGCGGATAAGGTCACGCTGGAGCTGATCCCCGAGGGCACGACCGAAGTCAAGCACAGCACGGAGGTCTACGGCAACAGCACGACCTATATGCTCGACAGCGTTCCCGAGGGTAAGTACACCCTGCGCGTGAGTAAGAAGGATCACGTCACCCGCAGCTATGAGATCACCGTCACCGGCGGAGTCGTGAAGCAGGACGTCAAGATCCATCCGCTCGGCGATATTAACGGAGACGGTAAGGTGACCACCATGGACTTCGGCAGAGCCAACGCCCATGCGCGCGGCACCTCTACGCTGACCGGCTATGAGTTCGACTGCGCGAACGCGATCCCCGATTCGGGCACTCCCAAGGTCACTACCATCGACGCGGGTCGTATCAACGCCCACGCCAAGGGTACATCCTTCCTGTGGTGACCCGTCGGATAAAATGAATATCGTATAAACACAGCGCCTCCTACAGCAGGGGGCGCTTTTGTTTGTAAGTTCGATGGAAGTTGAAAATCAATTTTGATTTTCAAACCGGCTGAATGAATTAAGCCCCTACGATAGACCTTGCAAAATCATGTAGGGGTCGAATCAATTCGACCCGATCGCGCAGCGACATCGTAGGGGCGGTCATTGACCGCCCGCCATCGCAGGGCGTGGCATTTCCTATCTCACGTTTTCGATATCAATAACGCCCGTCATTCGCGGGCGACCGATGGTCGCCCCTACGGCGGGAGCAAGCCCCCGCCCTACAACTCTATGCGACGTTTACATAATTCCTCATTCCTACCTCCTACCTCCTCACTCTGCTGCGCAAATATTGCCATCAAATGAATGAATACCCATTTTCAGTTTGCCTATTGTCAAGCTGTGTCAATTTTGGTATAATAACAATTAACCGCTTTAAAGCATGTTAGTAACTGCGGCGTTAAAGCGAAAATGTAACGAAATCGAGGAGTAGAACAATGGAAAAGAGAAGCTCTTTCTCAGGTTCGATCGGCTTTGTACTTGCTGCTGCGGGCAGCGCGGTCGGTCTGGGAAATATATGGAGATTCCCGTATCTTGCGGCAAAGGACGGCGGCGGTCTGTTCCTGGTCATCTATATCATCCTCGCCCTGACCTTCGGCTTCACCCTGCTGATGACCGAGGTCTCTATCGGGCGTAAGACCAAGCAGAGCTGTCTGACCGCTTACGGTAAGCTGCACAAAAAATTCGGATGGCTGGGCGGACTGGCGAGCATCGTTCCGTTCATCATTATGCCGTACTACTGCGTCATCGGCGGCTGGGTGCTTAAATATGCGCTGGTATTCATCACCGGTCAGGGCGCTGCCGCGGCGGGCGATAATTTCTTCGTCAGCTTCATCACCGGCTACGCCGAGCCGATCGTCTATAACTTTGTGTTCCTGCTGATGACCGCGATCGTCATCTATCGCGGCGTCAATAAGGGTATCGAGGCACTCTCCAAGGTGCTGATGCCGATCCTGTTCGTGCTGATCATCGGTATCTCGATCTACTCGCTGACCCTCGCGGGTTCGGAGGAGAGCGGCGGCAGAACCGGCGTACAGGGGCTTGGCAAGTACGTCATCCCGAACTTTGAGGGCGCGACCTTCGGCAGCGTCATGACTACGATCATGGACGCGATGGGTCAGCTCTTCTACAGTATCAGCGTCGCGATGGGTATTATGGTCACCTACGGCTCCTACTTCAAGGATAAGGATAACCTGATCAAGTCCGTCAACCAGATCGAGATCTTCGATACCGTCGTCGCGTTCTTAGCGGGCGTTATGATCATCCCCGCCGTCTATGTATTCAACCCCGACGACCTGAGCAAGGCGGGCCCCGGACTGCTGTTCCAGGCGATGCCGAAGATCTTCGCCCAGATGGGCGTCGTCGGCAACGTGCTCGGCGCTGTCTTCTTCCTGATGGTGCTGTTTGCGGCGCTGACCAGCTGTATCTCCATCATGGAGGCGATCTGCTCCGGTATGATCGACAAGGGTATGTCGCGTAAGAAGTCGACCGTCACCGAGGGACTGATCGCGCTGGTGCTCAGTACCGTCGTATGCCTCGGCTACAACGTCTTTTACTTCGAGGCTCCGCTGCCCAACGGCGCTGTCGGACAGATTTTGGATATCATGGATTATACATCCAATAATGTGCTCATGCCTATCCTCGCGATCGGCACCTGTATCCTGGTCGGCTGGGTCATCAAGCCCAAGACAATCATCGACGAGGCGACCAAGAACGGCGAGCGCTTCATGCGCCGCGGCTTGTATGTCGTGATGGTGAAGTTTATCGTCCCTGTTCTGCTGGTACTGCTGCTTCTCGTTTCGCTGGGAATCATCCACTGATCATCTAATCTAAAATACAACCGTTATGTAGTTGTCTTTAACGGAGAATTACCGACGTGAGACCACCGGAAGGCATATTGCCTTCCGGTTTCGTCTTTTACCGGGTTTATTATACACCGCTCACTTGACATCATTACCGTTACATGGCTTTTTCTAATACTAATCCTTGATAAAGGTTTTTATTAAGGATTAGTATAAAGACTGAGATGTTCCGTTCTGGAACATACTCTTGCAAAATGCGCTTATATATGTTTTATTAATTATGGATTATTGTATAATTTTATAGTATTATAGTTTGGAATGGCTGCACTGTTATTCTCGGCATGTCGATTCCGTCGGGCGCTTAACCAAGCAAGGTATACTTGCGTTAATGACTTGCGTTTTCGTAGTTCGGAATGAAGACAGAACAAAACAGATAATAAAGGGTCAGATAATCTTAATGATTCCCTTTTTTATATATCAATTTTTGTAATAAGTAACGCGATAATCTAAAGGAGGAAAAAACACAATGTATCTGTATTTATCTCTGGCGCTGACAGTCTCAGCCGGAATCGGATTCGGCTATGGGCTGTATCGGTTTTTCCGGGACAAATCGGCTCTGTACGTCCAAATGATCGTTTTCGGCGTTGGATGCGCTATGCTCGGACGGCTGTTTACAACGCTTTTGTACTTGGTGAACGGCGAGCTTAATGATGGTTTCAACGTCGGAATGCTCGGAATCATCGGGAGTTTTCTCTTTTTCTTCAGCGCAAACTACGGGCAAATGGATTCCATCGTGGATGACGGATCGACGAAATTCCGCAAAACGAGGATCATCGCTTTGGCGGCGCCCGTAACCGTAGCGGCGATTTGGTGTGTGATTGCCGCGACAAGCGGCATAAATGCATTGTCGATCTGGGTCGGCATAGAAATGCTGTTCGTAGCGCTGGCGTCCTATTTCCATCTCAAGCACCTGATCATCGAAGATGTGAGCTTCGGTCTGATCAGAGCGATACGCAGCTATAACCTCCTTTCGCTGGTTTACGCGCTTCTGTGCATTTCGGAGGTGCTGGTCGACGTTCTCAATCTTCCGGCTGCTTTCTCCGTTATCGTGTGTGTTCTGGAGTGCGCCGTACTGCTGGCGTTCATCCCTGTTCTGGAAAGAGGTGTGAAAAAATGGACAACCTGACCTATGTCGCCTTTATCGCCGTGACAGTATCGCTCGCGCTGATGCTGCCGCTGATGGAAAAGAAGTTACGCCGACTTGTGGTCTTTATGATCACCGGCATCTTTTCCTGTCTGTTTGTTTCCGAGCTGAATAACATTCTTCTGGAAGCGTTCCGCAACGATATGTTTTTTGTCACAACAACGATTACGCCTGTTACGGAGGAGATCGTCAAGATGATCCCGATTCTCTTCCTGGCGATCGTGGTATCCGACGAACGCCGCATCGTGATCCCTAACGCCTTCGCTGTCGGCGTCGGCTTTGCGTTACTTGAAAACGTAGTTATCCTGACACAGAATGTTGAGAACGTAACAATTTTATGGGCGCTTGTCCGCGGCTTCGGATCCGGTCTGGTTCACGGTATCTGCACCGTAATGGTCGGCTGGGGCATCTCCTATATCAAAAAACGCCGTAAGTTCTTCTATTGCGGCACCTTTGCGCTGTTGAGCGCCGCGATCATCTATCACGCGATCTATAATCTGCTTGTGCAGTCGGAATACCAATATGTGGGTATCGTGCTTCCGATCATGACATACATACCCATCATCTGTTTCCTCAGAAAGAAAGGAGTCAAGGCGATCGGAACGTCCGAGTCGTAGTTTAAGGCAACACCGCACAATTCGCGGCGCACGCCTTGCTTGAATCTTATTCCGTCAAGCTACCCAAAAATCGGCACCCATACGTCAGTATGCATACCGATTATTTGTACACTCCGATAAATAACTTACTTCGCAATACGCATACATGAATTATGCGGTATTGCCTTTAAAAGGTGGTTTATATGAATCGACAATTTATATTTCGGCGGGTCGTATCGGCGTTATTAGTTGTGCTTTTAACGGTGATGCTGATCGTTCCGATGACTTTGCCGGTCAGCGCAGCCAACAAGCGCTTCATCACGGAGATTCGTTTAGAATCCGGGGAAGACGCTGTGGCGACTCTTGAAGCGGACGGATGGTCGGTCACGATGGTCGGACTGAACGTGACCTCCGAAGTCGCCTCACAGGTATATCTCGCGTACAAAATGAATACCGGATCCCCGATTACAAACGTGATCTTATCTCCCGATGTGGGCGATTCTTATACGGATAAAGACGGTATCGTTTATCGGTGCGTCAGTCACGTAGACGTCAACGAAGGTATCGGAGGCGGCGCAGGCTGTCTTTATGCTACCTCTGACGCGAGAGTCGGCGAGCCGCTTGTAGGATTAGACGTTCTGCGCGGCAGTAAAGAGGAAGGCGAAACGCTGTATCCCATTACTAACGACGGTGCGCAGATCGTTCGTACCCCGAGCGGCGCTCCTGCCGACCTTGAAGCGGGAAGCGATACAAACGTTGTTTATCTCGCTCAGATCCGCGACGGTATCGTGCGGCCCTATATCAGCGAGATCGGCGTTATTACCGATTCGGATAAGTGGAACGCCGTATATACCGCCAGTGAACGCGGCTATGATTATTATGTCGACGGCGATATCGACGATTCGTCCGAGACCTATACCATCATCGGCTATGATCGCACCGCTGATCCCGCTGAGGCGGTCACCGGTATCACCGCCGTTTCCGCCCGGACGGTGAAGGCGCTCGAGGATGAAAACATCGTTGATGCGTCGGCAAATCAGTCGGATAAATCTTCCGCGGCGGCGGTCACGATCTCCGACGCGGAGTATGTGCGAATCTCCGGTAAGCCGATCGAAGGCGAAGAACCTTTCTATATTTACCGGTCTAAAGATAAAAAAGCCGGCAATCCGATCTCCATGCTTTATGCCGAGAAGACCGAACAGAAGCAGAACTTCCTGATGGGTACCTGGGCAAACGGCTATTTCTTCTCCCCGGGCGTGACTACCGCCTACACCTTCAGCGTGAACGATGATCGGTATTCGACGCTGCCGGAGGATCAAACGGTATTGACCAAGCTGCCCGTACAACTGCTGGACAGCTTTGCGTCGGCTGATTCTCCCGCAGAACCCACGGAGGCGGTCGAAGAAGTCTCGGCAGAGACGGAATCACCGATGGATGAACAGGTCGCTCAGGAGGAAGAGCAGCAAAACGCGGAAGAAGCGAATAATGCCGACTCAGAACAGCAAAACGCGGAAGTAGCAAATAATGCCGACTCAGAGCAGCAAAACGCGGAAGAAGCGAATAATGCCGACTCAGAACAGCAGCAGGGCAACGAAGAAGGAATAGAGAACGCTGTCAATAAGGGAGAAAACCCTCCGGCGGAAGAGAATCCCGAAGTCGTTCAGGAAGCTGAGGCGGAGACCGAGTCCGACAAACCGGTCAAATGTATCAATCTCTCCATCCTCACTCCCCGCGACGGCCTTCCCGATACCGCGTCAAATCTCACCGGTATGCGCGGCGATCCGGCGGCTCCGTATGTCGAGCGGACCGAGCGCGGCGACCGCGTCAATAAATTCCAGGCGTCCGTTTTCGGAAAGGGCGGCGTTATCGCGCTGATCATCGGCGGCGTGCTGATCGTTGCCTTGGCGGTGTATGCCGTTATCCGCAAAAAACGCTCTGACGGAAAAGAATCCGAGAATTCAAAAAAAGCAAACAAACCCGGTAAAGCAAAAAAAGCGAAGAAACAATATAAGTCGAAGAAATCGAGGTGACAGATATGAAAAAACGAATGACTGCGCTGCTCGCGGCGCTCATCCTGACGCTGTTCTGTCTGCCTCTGCACATATTTGCGGCTCAGACCTCCGATAACGTGCTGTCGCTCGACGGCATCGACGCCGTTGATGAAGCGGACGATCTGGAGCGTTACGGCTTAGACGAGGAATACGCGATCGTACCCTGTAACGCAGGAGGCTCCGCGGTTGATCTCAGCAGCAACGGCAAAGATATTCACCTTTGGAAAACGCACCGAAAGACCAATCAGGTCTGGACGGTCGGCAAGGTCGGCGACTATTACTACATAAAGAACAAATCGAACGGCAATGTCGTGGACATCCCGTACGCGAACACCGAAAGCGGTAAGGGACTTCAATGCTGGAAATATACCGGCGGCGGCACTCAGCTCTGGCGGCTGGAAAGCATGGGCGACGGCACCTACACTATCCACTCAAAGGCCAACGATTCGCTCGTCTGGAATGTAAGAGGATTCTCATGGGACAACGGAGCGGCGATCCAGCTTTACAGAATGAACGGTGAAGCCAATGAACGCTTCCGCTTTGTCCATACCTCGACGATCGAGCCGATGTCCGAATGGGGATCATCCCGCCGCGACTGCTACGGTTCTGACTGGTCTGTATGGGACGGCTCTATGTCCTCTGTGAATTGGTATCACAGCCACAGTAATGAGAAAGACCTGTATATTAAAAGCGCAGCCGACCTCGGCGGTCTGGTCAGTCTTGTCATGAACAACTACGACATGAAGGGCAAGACCATCCACTTGATGTGCGATGTCAATCTTGCCGGTATCCAATGGACGCCGATCGGCTTCAATAATCACTGGTTCCGCGGAAGCTTCAACGGTCACAATCACGCGATCGTCGGACTGAGCAATACAAACACCGACGACTACAGCGGATTGTTCGGAATGGTGGAGGGCGGTACAATCTGCAACCTCGCGGTAAAAGGCACCATGAAAGGCGACGACCACGTCGGCGGAATCGTGGGTATTTTGCAATCCGGACATATATGCAACGTTTACAGTGAGGTCAACATCATCAACGCCACAGATATCCGCGAGGGCGGTATCGTCGGCGCGATCGCTTTCGGCGGTCTGGTGGATCACTGCACGCAGAACGCCACCGTCAATTCCGACGATTGGGACGACCACAGGGGCGGTATTGCGGGCTACAGCGACGGCTGCATCCGCTACTGCGTCAACAACGCCACGGTCAACCACAATGACGACTGTGCCGGCGGTATCGTCGGTACCCTCGGTTCGGGCCTTGTTGAATTCTGTGCAAACCACGGTACGATCGGCGGCGGCGGACGATCCGAGCGCATCGGAGGCATCGTCGGCGAGATGACAGGCTACGGCATCATCATCGGCTGCTATAACGACGGTAAGGTCTTCAGTACCGGCGACGATTATATCGGCGGTATCTGCGGCAGGGCGGCTCAGGATTGGAGAGTGTTCTACTGTATCAACGAAGGCAGAGTTTACGGCAATGATCAGATCGGCGGTATCTGCGGCGAAGGCAGACCGATCAAATGTCTGAACATGGGTGTTGTGACCGGTGACAGCGAAGTCGGCGCCATCAGCGGAAATGCGAAATCAGATATTCCGTACTGCTATGCGCTGGCTTATTCCTCCATGTATCTCAGCGGTAAAGCCGGTGATCGCTCAAGCTGGGTCAACTCACCTGAGCTCCTCTCCGGAAAGATCTGCTATCAGATGAACAAGGATGACGTTACTTACAAAGACTACGGTATCACGGAAGTTATGTCACAGAATATCGGATCTGATCCCTATCCTACGTTCGGTTCTTCCATGGTAACTATGAGCGGCGACGCCTACTCGAATAACGGTTTCCGCGTTACGGCGGAATGTGAGCGCGGCTACGGCAGCATCGAGGGCGCCGGTTCTTATAAGGCGGGGGAGAAGGTCATGCTGACCGCCAAGCCCGCCGCGGGCTGCGTATTTGACCATTTTGAGGTCAAGAGCGCCGAGAACAACAGCCAATGGACCGGCTTCAACGGCTCAAAATACGATTACCCCGCCGTTACGGTCAAAACCTATAAAGAAGAAACGTTTAAATTAACCGATAAGATAGACAAAAGCTACACTGTCAAAGCGATCTTCAAGGTCTTTGATGAAACGCCGGACGATATGAAGGTCACGGTCAAGGTCGAGTTGGAATGTGTGGACGACGTCGGCGGCTGGAACAGCGGTATCCTCCCGGTCGATCTGGTGGATTCCGCAGGCGAAAAGCACCATTGGGAAACGAGCTGCGAAAGTATCGACGGCGAGGGTGAAAAGGTGGATCACACCTTTGATCTGGGAACGGCAAGCCCCGTTGCGGTGAATGTCGCTCCTGATTTCGGCGGCGGTCTGACCTTCCGATCTTACGGACTGAAAGCCCGTATGTGGGTGAACGGAAGCGGAACCGCAATGGAAAGTAATAAAGTGACGATCCGTTCGTGGCCGTTCGTAACTTCCAAACACGGCGGCGACTATATGAATATCTCCTTTGAGAATTTCGGCAACTCCATTGTCAGCGGTATGGCTTTCACCACCTGCAAGGAAGCGTGGGAGAACGGAAAGAGCAACTCCTCGTCGACCATCCGTCTTGAAAGCGCGTGGCTGCTCGGCAGCCCGCTGGAGCTGAGCGATAATCAAAGCGTAAAAGTGGACCTGAACGGCTATCCCATCATCCGCACCATCAAAAAGACTCAGGACGACGGCGAACTGTTCAAGGTCGGCAAAGGCGCGACTCTCACGATCGTGGATTCAACGCCCGCGCGCAAGAGCTGCGGCAACTTCACGGGCGGCAGCATCCAGGGCGGCAGAAGCGACGACACCGCCGGCCTGATCGAATGTGAGGGCAAGCTCATCATGACGGGCGGTACGCTGTATAACGGCGGCACCACCGACAAGGGCGGCGCGATCAAGCTTTCGGGTTCTGCCGAGGCGACCCTCAACGGCGTGCTGATCTCCAACTGCTGGACGGACAAAGCGACGTTCACACAGAACGAGGGCGGCGCGATCTACATGAGAGACTCGGCTAAGGCAACGCTCAATAACTGCACCATCCGTTACTGCCGTGCGCACGACTGGGGCGGCGGTATCTATCTGGAAGACGACGACAACCGACTCAACTGTGAAAACGTCAATATCCTTTTCTGTACATCTGACGACGATCAGGGCGGCGGTGTTTATCAGGACCACGGCGAGACCCACTGGGTAGGCGGCAAGATATCGAACTGCCGCGCGAGTAAGGATGACGGCGGCGGCTTCTATCAGAACAACGGCAAGGTTTATATCGAAAAAGTCGATTTTGAGGGCAACTACTCCGAGGAAAACGGCGCCGCAATCTACTCAAATACCGATGACGGACTGTGGCTGATCGGCTGCAGCATGACCGGCAATAAGGCAGACGACAGCGGCGGCGCTCTGTATATAGATGAAGAGAACCTCTATATGGAGGACTGCTCCGTGATCTCTAATACTGCGGTCAAATACGGCGGCGGTGTCTATATCGACAGCGACGGGGCGATCAGCGTCGGCGGAACGACAGTCGTTCGCAGTAACGACGGTGAAGGTTCCACGGATAATCTCTTGCTTGAAAAAGGCGCGCTGATCTTCGATTCCGGTCTGGAGCCCGGGTCTGAGATACACCTGCGCTCCGACTCCGACGGTAATGTAAAGCTCGGAGGCAACCTTACGAGCGAATATCAGATGAATCAATATTTCCGTGCCGATTACGGAAAGCTGGAGCTGACGGATACGAAGACCGTCGATACCGATCTCAAAGCTTCGGTATTCTCCGGCGGTTTCACGGCGCTGATCATCGGCGCGGTGATCATTGTCGCGGCGACGGTCGGAGGATTGATCTACAGCCGCAGGAGGCGGAAAGGAGGAACACAGTGAAAAAGTTCAGACATTTTCTTGCGATGGTCGCGCTGGTGCTCATAATCAGCATTTTTATCGCCAGCGAACCGTGTCAGATGGTATCCGCCGCGGTCGGTCAGGATGTCAAGCTTTCAAAGCAATATCTGAGCGAACTCAAGATGTTCTACGGCGCCAGCGAGAGCGACGCGCGCTCTGTCTGTGAAAAGGAAGGATATACCTTCTGCCCGACCGACCTCAACGAGGGAGGCGTCGTGGTGGATTACGATTTCTTTGCGATGGACGACATCAATGTTATTAAGGATAAGGAAGTACATACATATTTGGGCTATAAGACCACAGACGACCCTGATGATGCGATCACGGATGTTACTCTGCTGGATATGAAATACACCCATTATGAAAAAATAGACTATCAGGACTTCTTAGATAAGCATCTCGGAGATTTCAGAGACAAAGCGGCTAAGATGATGGTGCTTGCAAACGAGCTTTCAAAAAAGCTGGAAGCAGGCAGTCCGAACGCGCAGATAGTGTATGATTCTCTGAATATGCTCTATATGGACGAGAGTAAACCGCACGACTCACTGCAGAACCAGCTCGGCTACTATCTCGTCAACAACGCTGATATTACGTTTTTTGAGAAGTTTCTCCAGCGCGGAAACGCCATGGTGCTGAACAAGATCATCAATCTCTTGTGTAACGCGACGGCTGACTACGAAGCGGACGGCACGACATGGGTCGACCGTTCAAAGGTCAGCGAGGTCGCGGTCGAGTATGCCAACGCGACCTCGGCTCAGAAGAATTGGTACGATCAGAACTTACAGGACGGCGCAAAGGCATTTGTCAGCGCTATCCGCAGCTTCAGAGATACGTACGTCGAGGCGAAACAACTCCATGACGCTCACGGAAATTCGTTCGGATACGCCGAGCTTGAGGGGATGACGGAAGAAAACGCCTTGGAAAAGATCCGTGCTGCCGGTACATCCTGCCGCTATCCGGAGTATATCGACGCGATGAAGACCTATACACTTCTCGACAATATTCCTTACCGGACAGCAGGGGAGACGGTCGTCAGTAACGCTTCTCTGCTGGTCGATAACGCATCGACAGAAGTCTCCGGTGAGGAGACGAGCGAAGGCTCACAGGAAGAGGCGGTCGACGAGTCGCAGAAGCCTGCGATCGAACCGCAGACCTTCTCAACCAATCTGACACTTGCGCAGTACATCATGGATCTGGCGTCGGATGATTCGCTGGAGGATCACCTCTCTACCGTTTATCCGATCGTCGCGTCGATGTCAGGGGCGCAGCGAGTGGCGCTGTCGCTCTGCGGCTTCGGTAAATTTGTCGAAGGACTTTATCAGGCGAACGACTACCCTGCCAACCGTACCAAGGCGATCAATGAGGTGATACAGAAGGCAAAGGACGCAGGCTTCGGCGACGGCAGACTGTACGTCTGGACGGGCATGGATACCACACTCTATGATAAGAAGGTTGTACAGACCGACGCCAGTAAAGAAGCCGCGGCTTGCGGCGCTGAAGTGAAGAACGCGGAGGATGCGGCCAGGCGCAAGACGCAGGATAAGCTTACCATGGCACTGAACATCGTAGATATGACCACGCTCATCTACGGCGGTGTCGGAACGCTTATCAGTTTGGCTGTCGGTTCGTTTTGGACCTTAGGTACCACTCTCCTCGAAGGCGCGGGTTTGTACCTTTTGGCAGAGATGACCGGTATGGCGGTCATCACCGCCATAGGCGGCGTGCTGATGTGCGCGCTGTATGTACTGAATATTCTTTGCATTGTAGTCGGCGTTGTTTTGCTTCTCTATAATATTATGAAAGCGATCGGCATCTTTAACCAAAAGGACGCGATCAACTATGACGATATTCCGGACGTTGTTTTTGACGCGCGGAAAACGAGTACCGGCACCTATTCGGTGCGCTACGACGCGATACGCAGTAACTCATACTCGTTCTGGGATCGAAACCTTGATGATTATTCGGATAAGATGTATGAGCGAATGAGGGACAGAACAAAGAGCAACTACGCCGATGTGGCAGCGTATATGGGCTTCTACGATCGGTGGGCCGTGATGTATTACACCAAGTCGCCCGCAGCGGGCGAGCCCATCGAGGTGAAGGAAGGTCAGCAGCCCTTTGTGACTCGGGGCGACTATCAGCCGCCCGAGGGATATCGCCCGCTGACGCTGATCATCGGCTCCTCGGCGGAGGACGTTAACAGTGTAATTGTTGGAAAAAAACAGGGTACGCCGCTTTACGTTTTCTTCCCCGGCACTCCTGAAGGAAAATCCAACGGAGGTATCGTCGCCGACAACGGCTCCTATGTCACCGAAGTGCGCTTTTCCTACGATGATAATATGCAGAACGCGATCAACCGTCTGAAAGCGAGCAATTTCCAGTATTATGACGTGAACCTTACGCCCGATAAGGGGTTCACCTATCTCGGCTACAAGCTCGGCTCAGCGGCGAACGCCCTGACGGATATCCGCGTTTCCACAAGTACCGTGAATGCGATCCCCTTTGGCAACGCGAGCTACGGCAGGATGGGCATGGACGGCCATGATACTTCGGCGTACGGCATGACGATTTTCGCTACTAAGTCTAAGGAGGCGGGCTCGCCGATCGTGGCGCTCTCGCTCGATAATAAGCGCCGGGAGCTCGGCAGCGGAATGGAGCCCGTGTGTCTGTTCAGCGGCGGCAACGCCGTTGATATCGGTACCAACTGGAAGAACAATATCCTCGACACGGGTTCGTCCGACAACGTAGGCTTCTTCACAGATAACATGGTCGGGAACAGCGGCAGCAGTGTTTATAAAAATTCAAAGAAAAACTATTCTTATGACTTTATAAGTCAGGACGATCCGGCAAACGGCTTCTATCTCTACTTCCAGCCGAAGGAACAGTTCAAATCCACGGACGCGAACGGAAAACCCGCCCAGCGCTATATCGCGGGCTTCTCCTACTTCCTCGCGGGCGACAGCAATACGAGCGACAGCCGCTTCGGTACTAACTATGAATTCATGCAGACCTTTGCCAAAGAAAACGGCTTTGACCTGCTAACCGAAAACGGCGAGCCGTTCCGCGTGATGTCTGATGAAGCCGGCGAGATGACAATGGGAACCACATGGCGTGAAGTGTGGGGTTATCCGGTTGATACCTACAACATGGATATGTATCATTCGATTCAGTATAACAGGATCATTGCGAACTGGGACGGCGGATTAAGTCCTGAGTGGAATCTTCACGGCCCCGCATACTATGTGTACAGTCGGCTCAGCCGTCACGGAAAGATGATCTACCATACCGCCATGTATTTCGGCGTTTCATATACTTACAATCCTCACAGGGCGATCACCGGTATCTCCGGACTGATCACCCCCTATACCGAAAGGTCCGAGCAGATCAAATACTCCGGTTTGAAGACGCCGGCGGGTACCTTCCAGCCGTGCGACGTCAGTATTCAGGGCTGCCCGATCATCTCGGCAGGTATCACTGCGGGATATTATAACCCGCTGACGATGACCTTCCCGCTCTATACAAACTATGAGGCAAGCCAGCACTCCGACTTGAGCTGGACGACGGATAAGGATATGGAGGTGCTCTCGCACTATCTCATGACCTCCGGTCCGCGCGACGGCGTCCTCCCGCTCAAAGAGGGGGATATTGCCTTCAGTATGAAGGAGAATCCCGGTCAGATGGCGGGCTATGTGCCGCTGTGCGACCTGCGCACACCGGGCGACTACGATCACCCGATGAATCTCGCGCTGGATACCACCAATAAAGGCTCAAAATACCTCTATCTCTATCTGAAGGCAGGCGCCGGCGGAAGAGAGGAGAACGATGTAGCGGTGCCCCAGACCAACGTGTATACCGCGAAGAAGTACGTCGCGGCAGTATTCTGCGGCGTGGGCAAGACGCCCGAAGCGGCGATCGCCAATCTTTATTCCAATGCTGCCGGTAAGTGGGCTGAGCTCGCTGAGACCTACCCGGAAATTTCCGCTCGCCCGAGCATCACGGAACTTGACGAGATCATCCCCGTCGACATATCCTCAGAGCATCCGTGGTACACCTTGTTCAGAGATGATACCAACGTGAAGAGTCTGAAAAACGGCGAGGTTGTATATGGCAACGATCTGGCGCATTACCGCTGGGATGGTCACAGCAGAGAAGAAAAGAAAACGATCGACGAATACGAGAAGGACTGGAAATGCGCCTATATCGGCGTTGTCCGCATCGCGAATAGCGAAGCTACGGCGAGCGCCGCTTACGGTGTGCTGAAATACTATTCGAATGCCGACAATGCGCCGGCAAAGCTCAACTGCGACGGTACCGATTGTATCCTCGCCGGCGGCCCGGTCGATTCTCCGGAGGGCAAATATTTCCTCTATTACTCCACTAACTCCGGCACAGCGAGCTATTCTGCGCCGGTCACGAGCATAGATATCAGCGACGATATCTTCATTAACGGCTATAACACGGCGTTCACCGTGAGTGAATCGGACCGTAAGGCGGATCACAAGCTGCCGGCATTCGACGAGCTGCGTATGCGCGCGGATGAATTCAAATACATCCATCTGGGCTATGAGCGCGACAAATTGCCGTATTATGAAGCGCTGTATATCGGCGTGGGCGACACGAAGAAGGACGCGTTTATCGATATGGTCGGTACAACGAACTCCTACGCGGCGACTGACGTCAACTGTAACTATAACTCCTATTCCAAGAAATGGATCGCCATCGGTTACCGCCGCACGAAAGTCAAAGGTAATGCGATCCGCGACGTCTTCCTGTATCAGGGCGATGACCCGCCGGATGAGATAAGCATAGATGGCGGCTATAAGATCAAAACCGTGGGATTGACTACGAAAGTCGATAAGACAACGAGCGAAATACCTTACTATCTCGTCAAGCATAATCTGAAAACCGGCGCCGAGAACATGTCCCTCAACGAGGGCAACGGCGAGGGGACGGGGCTCTATCTCTATTACACTACGACGTCGTTTAGTCTTGACGATACGAAGGGAATGGAGATCACCCCGATCACGAATATTTGTTTCTCCTACGGCGATATTTCTCCGAGAAAGGCGACCGCCGAGGACCTTGCGAAGGCGTTTAAGAGCTCCTATTACGGTACCGCTCAGTTCGACGCCTCCGCGTACGCGAATCCTGTCTGGGAGTGTGTGCTGGGCGTCAGCGGCTCGCCCGAGAAGTGGAAGCTGAACGCCGAAGGCGCGACTCGCTTCTCGCTGAACCAGGGCGTCCGTCCGGGCTTAGGCGGCAACGGCTGGGGCGGCTCCGACAACCGCGTCTATATGTACGTGGACAGAGCCGGCAACGCGAAAAAATACAATGTTCGTGAGAGCGCAAAGCTTCCCGAATTCGGCTATTACAGCGCCGAGAGCATCTTTGGTATCATTAAGCAGGTGGCTGGATAAGCTTCCCTTTACCAAAGGGAGGATGTTGCCTGAATTCAGGTTAAAACCCACGAATAATAAAGGAGAATGTAAAAAATGAATTTTTCATTTCCCACGAAATTGTTATCCTGTCTGTTGACGCTGGTGATGGTGTTCTCCGCGTCCGGCGTGACGACTGCCGCCGCGGCAGACAACAACGGCGGCAAGTATGTTAAGGACGTATTCATCGCCT
>CAMVDB010000012.1 GCA_947166135.1 uncultured Clostridia bacterium
TGTAATCCCAGTCGCCGAGGGCGCGGAAGTCGTCGTTGCGGTCGCCGAACCAGCCGTCATCCATGACGAACAGCTCGACGCCGAGATCCTTGCCGGCTTTCGCGAGGGAGACGAGACTGCCCTCGGAGATATTGAAGTAGGAGGCTTCCCAGGAGTTGAGCAGGATGGGGCGCTCCTTCTGCGCCCACTCGCCGCGCAGGATGTGCTCGCGGACGAAGCGGTGCATGTTGCGGGTCTGACCGCCGAAGCCCAGCTCCGTATAGGTCATGACCGCTTCGGGCGTTTCAAGGCTTTCGCCCTCTTCCAGCAGCCAGCGGAAGCCGAAGGGGTTGACGCCCTGTACCACGCGGGTCTTGAAGAAGGCGCTGACTTCTGCGGAGGCGTAGTGGTTGCCGCTGTAGATGAGGTTGAAGCCGTAGACGGCGCCGATATCCTCGCTCGCGTCGGGACGGTGGAGCATGAAGAAGGGATTCGTGCGGTTGGAGGAACAGCCGACACGGCTCTCGATGATGTATTTGCCGCGATTGGGGACGACGGTGGTCTTATCCATCTCGCGTGCCCACGCGCCGTGGAAGGCGGTGACAGCCCAGCCGTGATCGGGCAGATCGAGCTGGTTCGAGAGCAGGCGCTCTACCTCAACAGGCTCCTTGCCGCCGTTGGTCAGCTTCGCGGAGCGCGTGATCACGTCGCAGTCGGGATAAATGTAATAGTGAACCTCTAAGGTCAGCGCGTCGTCAGCGAGGGTTAGCGTGAGATGCTCGACCTTGCCGTCGGCGCTGTAGGAGCCGGGCAGGCTGTCGAACGCGCGCTTTTCATCCGTGATCGTATAGCTCTTGTAGAGAAAATCGGTGGTACGCGATCCGTCCGCGCGGACGAGCTCGATGAACGGCTCGCGCACGTCGCCGTGACCCACGCCGGAGCACTCCAGACAGATATCCTCCAGCGAGGTGGTGTTGTGCTCCTCGGAGTAGACGATCACGTTGCCGGGCTCGAACTCGCGCTTCTGGCGAAGGGCGAAGAGCTCGTCGAGCGACTCACCGTCGATGTAGGAGCCGTAGTAGAGGTGCTCGGGATGACCCGAAGGGGTGATCGCGATCGCATACGCGGTATGATCGGTCTGCAGGAGGAAAGCGTCCTGCTCGCCGCTGAGTTTTTTAATCACTTATATCACCTGATCATTTCTTGTTTTTCTTCTCGATGGTCGCCATGATCTTCTTCTCATTGTAGAAGCTCAGGATGATGGCACCGAGGGTGCAGAACGCGACCGCGACCCATCCGACGATGGTCATGCCGGTGACGGAGGCGGTGATGTCGTTGCTGTTGGTGTTCTGGGTGGTGCCGATGATTGCAAGAGAGGTGAAGACGAGCATCGCGAGAGACTGGCCGAACTTCATGGCGAAGGTACGCGCCGCAAAGAACATGCCCTCGCGGTTCTCGCCGGTCTCGATACCGTCAGCCTCGGCTACGTCAGCGACGATAGACTGAGGAATGATGCCGAGCAGCGCCATCGGGAATGCCGCGATCACGCAGATCAGGATACCGAAGATCATACCGGGGATGGAGCTGTTGCCGTGCTCAGCGGTACCGAGGATACCGATCAGCGCCGCGATGACGTAGGCGAGCGCAAGACCGAGGAAGCCTGCGATGACCAGCTTCTTCTTACCGAACTTCTTGACCATCTTGGATACGAAGGGATAGAAGCACGCCGAAAGTACGGTCATGCCGCCGAGGAAGTACATGGTGAATGCCTCGCTGATATTCATGGAGACTTTGACGAAGAACGGCAGACCCGTCTGGAAGAGGGTCAGACCGACCCAGTACATGATGTCGGAGCCGACGAATGTACGGAAGCTCTTGTTCTTAAAGGTAGCGCCCAGCGACTTGAGCATATTGACATTGGAGGGCTTGGTATCGACGAATTCCTTCTCCTTGAGGCAGAAGGTGGGGATCAGCATGCAAATGCAGGAGATGACCGCCAGCACGATGAAGCAGATGCGGTAGCTCCACGCAAAGCCCACGCTGCCGCGCAGGAAGCCTGCGAAAACGAAGGGGGTGTAGGCGAGCATCGTGCCCGCGAAGAAGGTCAGCGAGATCGCGGTAGAGATATACATACGGTCGTCCTGAGTCTTGCCGAATTCGGAGATCAGCGCGTTATAGGGTGTGCAGTACATGGTCATGAACAGGTAGAACAGGACGATGAATACCGAGATCCACGCGATGTTCCAGCCGCTGATCATGTTTACGGGAGCACAGAACAGCAGAACGGTCACGACAGAAAGCGGGATCGCCGCGTACTGCATGAAGGGGATACGTCTGCCGCGCTTGTTGGTGCTACGGTCGGACAACGAGGCGATCCACGGGTCGGTCACCGCGTCGAATACACGCGACAGCGCGGTGATCAGTCCCAACACAGTCAAGAAGCCGCCGATCACAAGACCGGGGGTGATGTACTGGATCGCGCCGTTCTCACTGATATCCGCCTGCGTCGGCAGATAGAAGGTGACGAACCACGCGCTGATGATGCCGCTGAGGGTCGACCATCCGAGCTGACCGACAGCGAAGATTCTCATTTGTTTCTTGGTTAAGCGTTTCATGTTTTTCCTCCGAAAAATGATTTTGCTGTTTCTGCGGAACTGCCGCATATAGTGTTTGTTATTACGAGGACAAGGGGAGAACCGTTTCCGGCGAGGAAGCCGATAAAAAGGTCAAATTCCTGCCCTTACCATGAGCGGCAATACGCCGATCGTTTACTGATTCTTCTTATTCATGGCGAGCTTGACTACCTCGTAGGCGCCGTCGTAGAGACCCGCGATTTTGTTCGCCTTGATACGGTCGCACATGTACTTTAAGGTGTCCTCCTCCTCGAGGAAGAGCTTCACCATCTGCAAGGTGTGCGGGATATCCTCACACTCGAGCGTGCCGTCGCCCATCTCGGCGGAGTGGATCGCGCCCCACTTCTCATGGCCGCCGATACGCTTCAGGAACAGCTTCGGAACGGGATAGAACGCAAGCTCTGAGGGCTTGGTCAGCAGGACGTCACAGGAGCGCATAAGGAGGTTCGTGCAGTATACCGCCTCAAAGATGTTCTCATGCCAGAAGGCGTGTACGCCCTCGACAGCGCTGTCGAGCGCCTCCTGAGCGAAGCGGTTGGTGTCGTCCCAGTCGTTGAAGTGGGTGGTGGAGAGCGCCTCGAGACCGCTGATCTCGCCGACCAGCTCATCCCATACCGCGCGGTAGTCGCCGACGTTGACATACAGCGCCGCCTTCTTCGCCTTGACGGCGGGGAGCAGATACTTGATGACCGCGGCGAACAGCTCGCGCTGAGCACCCGCGCCGCCGATGGTCAACAGGAAGCGCATCGGTTCGCCGTTCTTCTTGCGGTTCATGCGCGCGTCGCAGTCGCGCTCGATATTCGCGACCAGCTCGTGGTCGATATAGTGTCCGGTATAGACCAGATCCCCGGCGGGCATGGGGTTGAGGATCTCTTTCTTTTTAAAGCCGTTGAGGATACGGTAGCCCATATAGCTCTGGTGGGTCTGGATAGTGTGGGTCGCGCCCTCCGCGAGGTGCAGCGCCATCGGCCAGTTATCGGGGATCGCGTTGACGACGTACTTCATCCCCGCGTGGATCGCCGCCTGAGCCGGCCATACGTGGGTACCGATCAGCGGGATATCCTTCGGGACGCTGTGGAACACCGGCGCCATCAGCTCGGCGTTCTTCTGGTCGGCGGCATTGTAGGAAAGCTGACGGAAGCCTTCGTAGTTCATCGGCTCCCATACGAGCTTGTTGAAGAGCTTGATCTTCTGGCTCAGGCGTGAGCCGAGACTGTACAGATCGTTCTGCGCACTGATGACCTTGGTGCAGGTGGTGTCCTTGTAGGAGTTGAGGTCCATCCAGTAGGGGGTGTAGCCCAACGCGTGAGCGGCGGACGCCATGGCGATGGAGATACGGTAGTGACCGAAGCCCATACGGATGTTGCCGACGATGATGCCTTTCTCGGTATCGAAGGGGATCTCGCTCTCGCCCTCATTGACGCGGATATCCATAACGCCTAAGGGCGCATGCAGGGTCGCGTTCTCAACGACCTTAGCGGCGTAGGGCTTCTTGCTGTCGTCGCCGTATTTTTTCAGATATTTCTTTTTGCTCTGGAGCGCCTTTTTGTAGTCCTTTGCGCTCATTTGGTTGCCGAAGATGATCTTGCTTTTTTCTGCCATATTGCTGCCTCCTCGCAGATGGGGAAAGAGAAAATCAGGGCGGAAACTTTCACACTTTCATTCGTTAATGTGTGAAAAACGCACGGATTTCTCCATTGAAATTTTATACATATTAAATAATAACACAGAAGGTCGAAAAAGACAATTCGCTTTATGGATAGTTTTTAGCGGCTTTTCTATTCATAATACACAAAAGATGCGTGAATCCCGGTGCGCCATACTTCGTCGACGGATGAATTATCTGCGCAATTCGGTCGCTGCCTGAGATAGCTGTATCCTGCCGGGCTTGATGTTGTACTGTCACATTGACTTTCCCCTTCTCATAGAGTATAATTACTATTGATAATTTGGAAAGAGGTATGTGTTTATGTCTGCAAATTCCCATGACAGCAACAAGCCGCGCACAGCGGTCAAGGATATGGTCTTTACCGCCATGTTCGCCGCGCTGATCGCGGTATGCTCGATCATCAGTATCCCCATCGGCGAGGTTCCCGTCACCCTCCAGACCTTTGCCGTTTGTCTGACCGCCGCGATGCTCGGATGGAAGCGCGGAACGCTCGCTGTTTTCATCTACATCCTGCTCGGTGCGATCGGCGTGCCCGTATTCGCCGGAATGTCCGGCGGTATCGGGATCCTTGCGGGTCCGACCGGCGGCTATATCATCGGCTTCATCCTCACCTCCCTGATCGTCGGCTTCGCGGCTGACCGCCGGGGTCGTAAGGCGCTCCCGCTCGCGATCGCGATGGTCGCGGGTGTACTCGCGTGTTATGTGACGGGTACGATCTGGTTCATGGTCGTGACCGGCATGGGACTTGTCGAATCCCTCATGCTCTGCGTGGTACCGTTTCTCCTCTTTGATGCGGCGAAGATCGCGCTTGCGGTGCTTCTGTCGAACCGCCTGTCGAAGGTCGTCAACCTGTGAGTGAGTTGAAGCTGCGCCCTCATCACGTGTTGTGTATGCTATTTTATGAGGGTAAGGGGTATAATGAGGACTTTGTCCGGAATATGGATGAAGTATGCGGCGTGCCGGTCGACGACCTGCGCGTCTTTTTGACCGGGGGCTGTGATGAGATCTGCGCCGCCTGTCCCCACAGGCTCGGTGACCGTTGCGATCATGATGAGAAGGTCTCGGCGATCGACTGCCGAACGCTGGAGCAGCTGGGACTGACCGTCCCCGCGGAAATCGATTGGCGGGAGCTGTCGGCGCTCGCGCACGAGCGGATCATCCGCGCGGGGAAGCTGCGTGAGGTCTGCCGCGACTGTCAGTGGATAACGATTTGTGATAAAGAGAGCTGATTAACCATGTGGTTATTCGTCTTCAACTCAATATTGCTCGGCGTAGGACTGGCGATGGACGCCTTCTCGGTATCGATCGCGAACGGACTCTCCGAGCCCCGGATGCGCCCCGTGAAGAGCGCCGCCGTAGCGTGCACCTACAGCGTGTTCCAGTTCATGATGCCGATGCTCGGGTGGCTTATGGTGCGCACGGTAGTTTCCTGGTTCGGGGTCATCGAGCGTTTCGTGCCGTATATCGCGCTGATCCTGCTCCTGTACATCGGGATCAAGATGATCGTTGACTGTCTTAGAGGCGGGGAAGAGGAGACTCGCCGCCTGACCGTGGGTGTTCTTTTGGTGCAGGGAGTGGCGACTTCGATCGACGCGTTGTCGGTAGGCTTCACCATCGCCGCATACGAGCTGCCCATGGCGCTGCTCGCCTCGCTGATCATCGGCGCCGTGACCTTCGCGATCTGTTCGGTGGGGCTGTGGATCGGCAGGCGCTTCGGCGGTATCTTCAAGCACGCCGAGGCGGTCGGCGGCGTTATCCTCATCATCATCGGAATCGAGATCTTCGTGAAAAACGTATTTTTCGGATAACCGTTCTGTTTATTCAGGGCGGTTCTTTTTTGCCTTGTTGACAGCCCTGCGCCTGTGTGATAATATAATGATGTATGACTATATCCTCTTGTCACGAACAGGATAAGGAAAGGAAATTTCAGCTATGATCACTGCGATGTTATTTGCCGGCGGTAAGGGCGCGCGGATGAAGTCCGTCGACCTGCCCAAGCAGTTTTTAGAGGTCGGCGGCAAGCCGATCATCATCCACACCATGGAACACTTCGCCTATCATCCTCAGGTCGACCATATCGTCGTCGCCTGTAAGGAGGACTGGATCGATTACCTCGAGGAGCTGATCGAGAAGTTCAACGTCCCCAAGGTCAAGTCCATCGTCCCCGGCGGCGCGAACGGCTTCGATTCTATTCACAACGGTGTCGTCGCGACCCACGAGTTCTCCCGCAATCCCGAGGATCTGATCCTGATCTGCGACGGCGTGCGTCCGATGCTCTCCGAGAAGCTGATCTCCGACTGTATCAGCCACACCAAGGAGCATAAGACCGCCGTACCTGTCACCCCGTCTATCGACAGCCTGCTCTACAGCGAGGACGGCGAGACCTGCGGCAAGAGCTACCAGCGCTCAACCATGTATATTACCCAGGCGCCGCAGGGCTACACCATGGAGCGCATTCTCTGGGCGCACGATCAGGCGTACAAGCGCGGCATCCTCAACCCAGTATCCTCCAGCGAGCTGTTCATCGAGCTGGGCGAGAAGGTACATATCTTCCTCGGCGAACGCTTCAACATCAAGGTCACGACCCCGGAGGATCTGACCGCCCTGCGTTCCCAGTATTACTATGAGAATTATAAGAAATTTGCGAAGGAGGAACTGAAATATGGCTTATAAGGTACAGGACTGCGTCAAAAAGAGCATATATACCAACCTGCTGGATATCGCAGAAGCCCCCATCTCATGGGACAAGCTCAGGGGCAAGACCCTGCTGCTGACCGGTGCGGGCGGCTTCATCGGCTACTATATGACCTGCGGCATCCTGCTGCGCAATGATCTCTACGGTGACAACATCAAGGTGCTGGCGCTGGAGCGTTTCGGCGACTTCGCGCGCAAGCGCTTCGGTCATCTTCTCGAGCGTGACGACGTCGAGCTGATCGAGCAGGATATCACCGTTCCGATACAGGCGGAGCGTGCCGACTTCGTGATCCATGCCGCCTCTCAGGCGAGCAACATCGAGTTCGAGCGTGATCCCGTCGGTACCATCAGCGCGAACCTCGGCGGTACCGTCAACGCGCTGAATTACGCCAAGGACAGCGGCGCTGAGGCGGCGCTCGTCGTATCATCCCTCAAGGTCTACGGCGCTCTGTATACGGGCAAGCCCTATATCGAGGAGGACGACACCGGCTACGTCGACTTTACCTCCTACAAGAGCTGTTATGCCGTCGGAAAGCGCGCCGCCGAGACCATCGCCGCGAGCTATATCAAGGAGTACGGCATGAACGTCCGTATCGTCCGCCCGAGCTATATTTTCGGTGCGAGCCGTCTGGATGACGACCGTGTATGGGCGCAGTTCATCGCGAATATCGTACGCGGTCAGGATATCCTCTTGAAGAGCAACGGCGCGACCAACCGCTCCTTCTGCTATGTGACCGATACCGTTACCGCTATGCTGCACGTTCTGCTCGACGGCGAGAACGGTGTGCCTTACAATATCAGTAACGAAGCCTCCAACACCACCATCCGCGGTTTTGCGCAGGCGGCTTGCGAGGTGTTCCCCGAGCGTAATATGAAGCTCGCGTTCGCGAATCCCGAGGACGAGATCATGCCCGAGCCTTCGCCGAACGATCCGACCCCCGAGATCATGGATAACAAGCGTATCCGTTCGATCGGCTGGGAGCCGAAGGTCGACCTCAAGGAAGGCATCCGCCGCGCGGTAGCCATTCTGGAGGAAGATTGATTTTTGCTGAACCGTTCCGACGGTTCATTCATTTGATTATCAGCGCCGCGCGGGTCAGCGATGCGGCGAATTCGGAGATGGTTGTGTGATTTATCTGAAGGACGCCTCATGGGAGAGGATCCACCTGACCCTGACGCTTGACCTCGGTCAATATGCGGAAAAGCCTGAATCTCTTCGCTTCTACCTCGCTGATCTTTCGGGGAAGGTCGAATCGCAGCTTCGGTTCATCGACCGCGACGGGGCGCTTGTCCGTCTCTCTCTGAACGTGACGAACAACGGCATCGACCGCTGTGTGGAGAACGGTACCTACCGCGTCCTCGCCTTTGACGGTGCGGGCGATCCCGTCGCCGTGCTGTATGAGGGCTCGTTCGAGACGCTCTCCCGCTATGGACGGAATTTTGTCTATAACGGTTCAAAGGGCGTTTATTCCGTCAGCTTCATGGTCGATGAGTTTACCGACCTTCCCGAGCTGAGGCTGATCTTTCTGAATACAAAGAGCATACCCGCTGATGAGGGCGACATCTATCGTAAGGCGGGCTTCTCCGCAAGGCTCAAACGCTTCATCGGGAGAGCCACCGACAGGGTCAACGTCGCGTTTCAGCGGGCGGTCTATGGCTGCGTGAGGGCATTTCGATTCCTCAGAAAGCCCCACATTCTTTTCCTGTGCGAGAAGAGGGACGTCCTGTCCCCGAATATGCTGGCGGTGTACGACCGTCTGATCGAGCGCGGGATGGATAAACGCTTCAAGATCAAAACCTCCCTGCGTAACACGGAGAGCAGGAGCTATTCCAAGCTGTCTACCGCCGGTATGATCGCGAAGATCGCAAAGGCGGATATCATCCTCGTCGATGACTACGTCCCCGCTTTCAACAGCGTCAGGCTCGCCGACAGCGTCAGGGTGATCCAGCTCTGGCACGCCGGCGCCGGCTTCAAGGGCGTCGGCTACGCGAGATGGGGACACTTCGGCTGTCCCGCTCCCTACTCCGCCCACCGCCGCAATGATTTTGCGATCACCGACTCCATGGCGATCCGTGAGTTCTTTTCCGAGCCCTTCGGCTTGCTCGAGGAGCAGGTCATCCCCACCGGTATGCCTCGTATGGATGCGTATCTTGACGAGGCTAACCGCGAGAAAATGGAGCAGGCGCTTTATGAGAGCTATCCCGACTTTAAGGGAAAGCGAGTCATCCTCTTCGCGCCGACCTACCGCGGCCGCAACCGCAAGACGGCGTATTATCCATACGAGCTGATCGATTTTGAGGCGCTGTACCGTTATTGCGAGGATACAGACTCCGTGGTGCTGTTCAAGATGCATCCGTGGGTACCCGGCGAGGTGGAGATCGCGCCGCGATACCGCGACCGTTTCTTCTCTATGAACGCCTATCCCAACATCAACGATCTGTTCTATATCACCGACCTCTTGATTACCGATTATTCTTCGTGTATCTATGAGTTTATGCTGATGAAGAAGCCGATGCTGTTCTTCGCCTTTGATCGGGAGCGGTATTCCGTTTCCCGCGGGTTCCACCGCGACTATGCCTCCAATATCCCCGGAAAGCTGTGTACGACCTTCGACGAGGTGCTCCGTGCGATGCGCGAGGAGGACTACGAGTTCGATAAAGTCGAGCGTATGCTTCCGCAGTATTTCGATCATGCCGATACCGGAAGCTGTGACCGCGTTATCGACTGGCTGGTGCTCGGTGAACTTCCCAAGGAGTATGCAGACGCTTTGCAAAAGCGCCGCGAAGAAATTTCGAAGGCACGGACGCTGAAGTTCCCGCCCGTATCTTCCGTGTAAGATCATCTGCTATTGATAAAAAGTTAACACTTTGAATTTGTATAACCGCCTTGCTTTTTGCAGGCGGTTATGTTAGTATTAAGGCAGCAAATATCCGCACGCTTTTTCGCCTGACCGACAACTGTTTATGTACGAAAAGCTGCGGGTTTTCTGTTATCTGTAATTTTTACCAAGGGGGAGTTAAAATGAAAAGGATCCTGTCCGTGATACTATGCGTGATGCTGTTGATGACCGCTTCTGTACAGGGGTTCGCCGCGACGGTCGATATCGCTGCTTCGGGTGATGATTATGTGTACATCAATATCTACCTGTATCCCGACTCGGAGAGTCCGATCGCCGGCGCGCAGTATAAGCGGGGTGATGTACCGACCCGTCCTGATGACCCCGGACGTGAGAACATGGCTTTTATTGACTGGTATACATCTCCGGCGTTTACGACCCGCTTTGATTTCAGTGTACCTCTGTATGAAGATACGGCGATGTATGCGCGCTTTGTCCCGAAAGACCGGGTGATCGGCGTGAATGTGTTTGAGGGTCCCGACGCTCCGGAGCCGACCTTCGGATATCTGCTTGCAAAGGGTGATTATGCCGAGTATCAGGGTGAGCCCGACGTCCCCGACGGGATGACGTTCCTCGGCTGGTATTCCGATCGTGAGCTGACGCAGGAATTCGATTTTTCACAGCCGGTGTATGATTATGTGTGCCTGTTCCCGCGTATCGCGGCGGACGAGAATATCATCTATGGTGAACTGTACCTCTACGCTGACAGCGAGTTTCCGACCGCCGGCTTTGCTCTTGAAAAGGGCGATCTTTGTCCTGTTCCCGCCGATCCCGGCAGGGAGGACGAGGCGTTCGTCGGCTGGTATACCGACCGCGCGCTGACAGAGCCCATGGATTTTACCAAGCCCGTGTACAGCGACTTTGCGCTTTTCCCGAAATTTGAGAAGATCCATCACCATGATCTGGTGATGGTGGATATCATTCGGGCTACCGATACACGCGACGGCTGCAAGGCGCACCTGGAATGTACGACCTGCGGCAAGTGGTTCGAGCCCATCTACACCGCGCTGGTCGAGATCGAGGATCACGATTCACTGATTGTCCCCGCGAGAGGTCCCTATCTGCTCGGCGATGTGGACGGTGACGGTGAGGTGGATATTACCGATGTGACGAAGCTGCAGCGCTATCTCAGCAAGATCAAGCTCAGCGGAGGCTTCTGCCGCGGAGCGGCTGATGTGGATGAAGACGAGGAGATATCTGCTATTGACAGTGTCTTTATCCAGCGCTACAACGCTTTGATACATACGCCGTATGCTATCGGAGAGCCGGTAGTTCCGTCGATTAAGTAAGCATAGATCAAAATAAAAAAGCACTTCTGACCGAAATCAGAAGTGCTTTTTTGACGTCGTTGTGCGGGAAAATTGTATGGTTAGCCCGCGAAGATCAATATAATAGATCGTTATTTAGAGTAGATCAGGCCGACGAGGTAGTTGCTCAGACGGCGGGGGAGGAGCTTTGTGAGGATCGAGATCGCCTTGTAGCTGATCCCGATTGCCTTCATGGGACGGGTACGCTTCTTCATCGCGAGCTTCGCGATGTAAGCTCCCGCCTTGTCGGGGCTCATGCCGCCGCGCTCGTCCTTTTCCATCGTTGCGACCGATCTTTCGATCCGCCCGCTGTAGATATCGTTGCCGCTGTCGGACTTCTTCCTCGCGTCGGTAAAGCCGGTGGCGATATCCCCGGGCATCACCGCGCACACGCTGATCCCGTAGGGGCGAACCTCATTCTGCAGGGCAAGCACATAGGCGTTGATCGCCGCCTTACTCACGCTGTACCACAGTTGGAAGGGGATCGGCAGGATACCCGCGATCGAGCTGACGCTGACGATCCGACCGCTTTTCCTCTCACGCATATAAGGGAGGATCGCACGGGTGACGTTGTCCATGCCGTAAAGGTTCAGCTCCAGCTGTGCGTGTGAATCGGCGCTGTCGGTCATCTCGGCGGCTCCCGAGATGCCGTAGCCCGCGTTGTTGACGAGGATATCGATCTTCCCCTCGCGGGAGATGACCTCGTCGATCGCTTTTTTTACCTGCTGTTCATCGGTGATGTCGGCGGCCAGGTGGCTGACGCCCTCGGGCGGGTTATCCCTGCGGGAGAGCTCGTACACGGTACAGCCCTTTGCGGCGAGCGCCCGAGCGGTCGCTCTGCCGATGCCGCTGCTGCCGCCTGTTACGACGGCGATTCTATGATCGTTCATTACTTTTCAAGCAGAACCTTGGCGATGATCGAGACTGCCTCGTCGATGAGGTCCTCGGTCAGGGTCGCCATGTAGCTGGTGCGCAGGAGACACTCGTTCGGTGCGGTCGCGGGGGGCAGAACGGGATTGACGTAAACGCCCGCCTCGTAGACCTCCTTCGCCTTGCGCAGGGTATTCTCCATCGAGTAGGTGTAGATCGGTACGATCGGGGTGTTGCTCTCGCGGATCTTCAAGCCTGCCTTGCGCAGACCGTCTCTTGCGTGGGCGGAGAGGGCATTCAGCTTTTCGGGCAACTCGGGATGCGCCTTGAGGTGTTTTAATGCTGTCAACGCGACCGCACAGCATGCGGGCGGCATGGATGCCGAGAAGATGAACGGGCGGGAGTTGTGGCGCACATAATCGCATACCTTGTGCGAAGCCGCCATATAGCCGCCTAAGGAGGCGAGAGACTTCGAGAAGGTGCCCATGATGATGTCGACCTTATCCTCGAGATCGAAGTAGCTCGCGGTACCTCTGCCGCCTTCACCGATCACGCCTAAGCCGTGCGCGTCGTCGACCATGACTCTCGCGCCGTATTTCTCAGCAAGCTTGCAGATCTCGGGGAGCTTGGCGATATCGCCGCCCATCGAGAATACGCCGTCGGTAACGATCAGGATGCCGGCTGTCTCGGGTATCTTTTGCAGGATCCTTTCGAGATCCGCCATATCGTTGTGCTTGTAGCGCTCCATCTTGCCGTAGCTCAGCTTACAGCCGTCGTAGATAGAGGCGTGGTTCTCTCGGTCGCATACGACGTAGTCGCCTCTGCCGACGATGGCGCTGATAATGCCAAGGTTACTCTGGAAGCCGGTCGAGAAGGTGACCGCCTCGTCCATGTGGACGAACTCGGCGAGCTCCTGCTCGAGCTCCAGATGCATGCGCAAGGTACCGTTGAGGAAGCGTGAGCCCGAGCAGCCGGAGCCGTACTGCTCCAGCGCCTTGATGCCCGCTTCTACGACAGAGGGCTCAGTGGTCAGTCCGAGGTAGTTGTTGGAGCCCAGCATGATGCGGCGCTTACCCTCCATGATGACCTCTACGTCCTGACGGGTCTCCAGCGCGTGAAAGTAGGGGTAGATCCCCATCCGGCGAAACTCATCAGCCAGCGTGAAGCGTTCACACTTTTCAAAAATATCCATTTAACTTCCCTCATTTTCTTTGGTTTGGGGTTTGTGCAGAAAAATATACCGCAGAATATTTTACATGATAATTCGCTATGTGTCAAGAAAAACGCGGTTTTATCATTGATTATGAGCAAAAAACGTGTTAAAATAATCACAAAAGGAGGGGTATTATGAAACTGATTAAGGAGGCGGTCGTACCCGCCAGTATTTGTGATTCCAACGTGAAATTAGCCGTCAAGGGCACCTTCGACCTGGTGCAGGACTATCTGACCGAGATGATGGGCGAGCTGCATATCGACGGCGTGACCCTTCGCCGTGAGTACGGCTGTGTGTGGATCTTCACCCGCAACCGCGTCGAGATCGACCGCGAGCTCGACTGGATGGAGTCGTATACCGCCGAGAGCTATATCTCCTCTGCCAAGGGTGCGAAGATGACCGTCGATACCGTATTAAAGGACAAAACGGGCGCGATCTGCGTCTATTCTCGTATCGAGATGTGCGCGCTCGACCTTAAGACCCAGCGTATCCGCCGTATCCGTGACGTCGGCATCACCTCGGATACCCATGTCGAGTCTCCCGAGCGGGAGATCGCATTCAGCCGCCTGAAGCACGAGGGACTTACCGATCTCGAGACCCGCGTCGTCAAGTCGGGCGATATCGACTTTGTCCAGCATACCAACAACGTGTCCTACGTCCGATTCATCATGGATACCTATTCGGTCGCCGCGCTGCGTGAGCGTCCCGTCAGAACCATCGAGGTGCGATACGCGGGACAGACCCACGAGGGCGATATCCTCACGATCCGTAAGGCGCAGCAGGACGGACGGGAGCTCTTTGACGTCGTTCTGGGCGATACCGTCGCCGTGGAATGTGAGATTACCCGCTGAATGGATATGTGATTCAGCGCAAATAAAAACACCCGCTTTCACGCGGGTGTTTTTATTTCAGCTAAAAGCCGCTGTAATCGGCAAGCGGGGGAAATCCCATCTGACCCATTACTGCCGCTTCTCCCATCATTTGCGCGTCCTTTGCTTTCTGGTCGGTATAGTAATGACCGAGCAGATTGAACACGCCGTGGACAGAAGCGTAAACCATGCCCATTTCAAACGGACGATCATAGACCTTAGTGAGCTCTAAAACACGTTCTATCGAGATGATGAGCTCTCCCAAGCTCTCTTCTCCGTCCTGCGACGGAATCGCGATAACCTCAGGCGCCTCAAAGTTACTTGCGCGTTGTGCGCTGTGGGCGTTGAGGATTTCGTTATCCGCAAAAACGACGGAGATCGTAGTCTGTTTGTCATACAGCTTATGCAACAGAGCGGCATGACAACTGCGTCTGACGAGCATTCGGGTACCCGAAGGGATCTTAATTTTCGACTGGTTGTTGTCGATGATAACCTTAAGATTACTTGCCATGTTATCGCCTCCCTTGCTTGTGTGTCGTTTATTGTAACATAGAAAAAGAGTTTTGTAAACATTAAACGAAACAGAAAAGCAAAATTTGGCGAAAACTTACATAATTTTCATGCGTTTTTAGATAAATTAACGTCGAAAAAACGCCGTTTTTTCCCATTAATAAGCCATTTATCGCGTATGCATATGTATTAACGTACCCCGTTTACGAAATTTTCTGGGTATTGTTAATATTTTCTATATTAGTTTATTATCTGTTTTATGTAATATGCACCTGTCGAAATGTCGCATAACCACACCACATAAAGCAAGTTTTCAGATGATCGCGTTTTATGTGTCTTGCTATGAAAAAAACCTGCCGTTTTTGTTGGCAGGTTTTTGGATTCATAATAAAGAGACGTTTAGATCAGCCGGAGGTCTCGTGTTTTGGATTATGTATCGTTTTATTTCGTCATGAAGAACAGGGCGAAGGTGCCCGGTCCGCAGTGGGAGGTGATGACGCAGCCTGCGGTTGAGACGATGATCTCATCGCAGTCAATCAGCTTCTTGAGCTCCTTCTTATAGTACTTGCGATCCTTTTCGCTGATATCGCAGGTCATATGCAGGATGATACGTCGCGTATCAATGACGTCCTTGTATTCGTCGAGCCGTTCCTTGAGGTATTTCAGACGGCATGCCTCATCCTTGCCGCGGTACTTCTTCGCGACGGTCATCGCGCCGTCGTTGATGACGATGGTGGGCTTGATATTCAGCAGATTCGCACCCAGCAGCGATACGCTCGAGCAGCGGCCGCCCTTGTGGAGGAATTCCAGCTGGCTCAGCAGGAAGCTGCCGACGTTCTTCTCGATCAGGTCGCTGACGAGATCACAGATGCGGTTCGGCTTGAAGCCCATCTCACGGAACTCACACGCTCGGATCGCCAGCAGCGTCATACCGCTCGACAGCACGCGGCTGTCGATCACGTGTACTTTGCCGCCGAATTCCTGTGAGGCGATCACAGCGTTCTGGTAGGTAGAGGACATATCGGAACAGAACGCGATATGGATGATCTCCTCAAAGCCCTCGTCAAATATCTCCTTGAAAAAGTTCAGATAGCCGTCGGGCGTTACCGCGGAGGTCGAGGGCAGCTCGCCGCGCTCCTTGTAGCGGTTGAGGATATCCTCGGGGGTGATGTCGACGCCGTCCGCGTAGTCCTCGTCGTTATACAGTACGTGCAGCGGAGCAATGCGGATATCATATTTTTCAGCGACAGAAGCGGGCATATCCGCCGTGCTGTCGGTGGTGATCATCAGTTTAACCATCTTTTTCACACTCACTTTCTTTATCACGGTGATTTTACCACGACGGCTATGGCTTGTCAAGCGTACGGTTGCGCTTTTAGGATAAATATGTTACTATTTAAAGTAAGAGAACACCGGAGGGTACTTATGAGTTATTGTGAAGAATGCGGCGCTGAGCTTACTGACCGTTATCTGGAGAATGAGGGGATCATCCCTTACTGCAACAGCTGTAAGGCATACCGCTTCCCGAAGTACAACGTAGCGGTCAGCATCATCACTGTTGATGATATCAACCGAAAGATCCTGCTGATCAAGCAGTACGGTCGCGACAGCTTCATCCTTGTTGCGGGCTATGTGAATAAAGGCGAATGTGCCGAGCATGCCGTCGCGCGGGAACTGAGAGAGGAAACGGGGCTTGCAGCGGGTGAGATACGGTATAACCGTTCCGAGTACTTCGCGCGAAGCAATACCCTGATGCTCAACTTCACCTGCCATATACAGGGCGATCCCGCTGTTTCTCTGACCGATGAAGTGGATGAGGCTCAGTGGTTCGGTTTCGAAGAAGCGCGGGTAAATATCCGACCCGACAGCCTGGCGCAGCGATTCTTGAACGCTTGGCTGGACGAACAGAAATAAATTACGAAGGGCTGCCGCGGCAATTGCCGTGACAGCCCTTCATTATATACCAAAAGTTGATATCCGCTTATTGCATCTCATTGTCGCCGGACTTGATATCCTGCTTGAACTCTTCGTTCATATCGGGATAGGCGGAGAGCATCGGCTCGACGTCGACGCCCTTTTTGCGGTCGAAGTAGTTCTTCGTAATCTTCGCGACAAGTCCGCTCAGCGCGACCAGACAGATCAGGTTCGGCAGCGCCATCAAGCCGTTACAGGTGTCGCTGATATCCCATACCACCTGGCTGTGGATCGTTGCGGAAACAGCGATCAGCACGACATAAAGCACCTTGAAGATGGTGACGGGGATCTTTCTCTTCTCTTCCTTCATGAAGCCGAAGAAGAACTCCACGCCCTTCTCGCCGTAGTAGGACCACGCGATGATGGTGGTGAAGGCGAACAGCGGCAGGATGATCGAGAAGGTCGCCGTGCCGAAGGCGCCGAAGTTGTCGGAGAACATCGACATCGACATGACGCTGTCGTTCATATCGGGGCTGAGCTTGGTGACGTCGTTGGTGGTCAGGAACATCAGCGCGGTCAGGGTGCAGATGATGAAGGTGTCGAAGAAGATCTCGAACACGCCCCACAGACCCTGCTTGACGGGCTCGCGGGTCTCGGACGCGGAGTGAGCGATGACGGAGGAGCCCAGTCCCGCCTCATTAGAGAATACGCCGCGCGCCATGCCTTTCTTGATGACGGTCGCGAAGGTGAAGCCCAGGATACCGCCGCCGGCAGCCTGGAAGCTGAATGCCTTGGAGAAGATCAGACCGAACGCCTGACCGATGCGGTCATAATGCATGCCGATGGAGATCAGCGCCAGAATGATGAACAGGAGCGACATGAAGGGTACCAGCATGGACGCGACCTTGCCGATACGCTTGATACCGCCGATAATGATGGTCGCCGCGATCGCTGCAACGATGATGCCGATGATCAGCTTGACGGTCTCGGCGTTGTCGGCGGAGCCGGTCACCCGCGCAAAGGTCTCAGCCAGCGCGCCGGAGATCTTGTTCGTCTGGACGCCGCTCATGCCGATCGCCGCTAAGATACAGAAGACGGAGGCGACATACGCCAGCCACTTCCATTTCAGACCGTAGGCGATATAGTAGAAAGCGCCGCCCGCGAGGTTGCCCTTGCTGTCCTTCTTACGGAAGTACAGACCCAGAACGTTCTCGGCGTAGTTGGTGACCATGCCGAAGAAGGCGGAGACCCACATCCACAGCACCGCGCCGGGACCTCCCGTGAGGATCGCCGCGACGACGCCGATGATGTTGCCGGTGCCGACGGTGCCGGAGATCGCGGTCGAGAACGCCTCGAACTGACTGATGGACTGCACTCTGCCGTCCTTTTGTTTTTTCTTACCCAGACTCTTGAAGGTCGGGACGATGGTGGTGTTCAGTGATTCGCCGAACTTGCGCACCTGCAGGAAGCGGGTGCGGATAGTCAGCAGCAAGCCTGTACCGAGGATCAGGATGATGGTCGGCCATCCCCAGACATAGCTGTTGATCACGCCGTTGATCTCTTCAACGGATTTGAGAAAACTTTCCCACATGTGTTTTATACCTCCTCTTGTATCGTGTGATATGTGTCGGTCAAAAGCGCAGTTTGTATTTGTTTGTATTTGTCGGAAATAAAGAAAAGAGCCGTTGTAAAACGACTCTCAGGCACGATAACGGATGCCGTACCACGCAGCTCAACATCCTTCCTCCGTCCTTTTGCCTGAGAGATTGACGCGGCGAGCCGCGCTTGCACCTTCGGCATCCATCCGCATGACGTGTAAACTGCGCCGCGATGGAATTCTCCGGAGTGCCGTCCTCACGCGGTCAAGCTGCTGTTACCAATATATGAGTGTTCGCTCTTCTGCATGATTCATCCGACACATATTCTGTTCCAAAAGGTATTATACCACCTTGTACAAAAAATGCAATAGTTTTTGTTGACTTTCTAAAGATTATGACGGATAATGAATAATAATTGATAGTACACGGCAACCGTTTATTTTTTGAAGGAGTTTTTCCGTGAAGCATTTGTACCCCTCCTATTATGAGAAGTTCCGCTGTATCGCCGCTGCGTGTCCCGACTCCTGCTGTCAGGGCTGGGATGTGGTGATCGACGAAAAGACCGAGGCGTTTTACAACTCTGTAAAAGGTGATTTCGGCGATAAACTGAGGAATGCGATCTATACCGATCCCGACGGCGACCGTGTGTTTCGCTTGGCTGATGAGAAGAAATGTCCTTTCTGGGGCGATGATAAGCTCTGTGATATCTACAGGACGCTCGGTGAGGAGCACCTGTGCCTGACCTGCGCGATGTTCCCGCGTATCACGATGAATTATACGACCTTTGCGGAGCATACCCTCGCGCTCGCCTGTCCCGAGGCGGCGCGGCTGATCCTCGCCGGGGATCACGCCTATACCCGCTTTGATGCGACAGAATTCGTCCCGTGTGACGCTTACGACGCGGAGATCATGTCGTTTCTGTTACAGACGCGAGGTGAAGCGGCACGGATTCTTGCGTCCGATCAGCCGCTTGAACAAAGGCTCCGTGATCTGCTTGACTTTGCCGACAGGGCACAAAGCGCGCTGACGGGGGAGTCATCCGTTTTTGATGCTCCGGATTTAACCGAGATCTACGGCGGCTTGGAGTATATCGACGAGGATAGCCGCACCCTGATCGTAAACGCGGTTGAAAGCACACCCGATCTGAGCACGCATGAAAGAAAACTGACCAACCTTTCGCTCTATTATCTCTACCGCTATTATCTCGGCGCGGTCGACAGCCTCGACGTGCTCGCTCCCGTACGCTTTGCCGTCTGCTCCGTACGGGTGATCGCGGCGCTCTCTCAGCAGCGGGAGATCACCGACGTCGCTCAGCTCTACTCCAAAGAGATCGAACAGAGCTATGAGAACATGGAGCGCTTGACGGAAGCGCTCGGTCTTTGAGTTATCAGAATCAACCTATTGAACAGGAGGTCATTATGACAGACATGGAAGCGATCAAGGCGCGCCATTCGGTACGCGCTTATCAGAACAGACCCATCACCCCCGAGCTTGTCGAAAAACTTCGGGTACGCATCGCCGAGCTGAACCGCGAATATGATCTGCGCATGCAGTATATCGAGCCTGCGGGCGAGGTGTTCGGCGGACTGGCGTCAAAGCTGACCGGCTGGAGCTGCGTGCCCGCTTATATCGCTGTCGTCGGCAGGAAGCGCGACGACCTCGACGAGATCTGCGGCTACGCGGGCGAGAAGCTCGTGCTGTATGCCCAGACGCTGGGGCTCAATACCTGCTGGGCGGGTATCTTCAAGCGCAAGCGCTGTACCGCAGAGATCGGGGAGGATGAGCGATTGGTGCTCTCGATCGCGATAGGCTACGGTGTAGATCAGGGCACTCCCCGCCGCTCCAAGAGCGCTGAGGATGTGACGGATGTGAAGGAAATGCCGCAGTGGTTCCGCGACGGGATCGAAGCGGCGTTGCTTGCGCCTACGGCGATCAATCAGCAGAAGTTCTTCTTTACCTTCGACGGCGATACGCCATCGGTCAGGGTCAGCGCCAACGGTCCCTTCGTCAAGCTCGATCTCGGCATCGTCAAGTGCCATTTTGAGATCGCTTCGGGCAGAAAAATCAATTGAGATCATAAAATAACAGCGCTTCCGCATCGGGAGCGCTGTTGTCGGTTATATAAGATTTTACGGTTCCGCTGTCACGGTACCCTGATTGAGCCACTTGCGCATGATAACTTTGATGTTGCCGAACATCATCGAGCCGTTCTCGGGCATATTGCCGCTCGTGACGCGGGTGTAGCCGCCCTTGCCGTCGGGGAACTTGCAGACATAAGCCTTCCCGCTGATCGCGATCCCCTGACGCTTGTTCCATCGCGCCATGCCGCTCTTTCTCACCGCGGTCAGTATCTCCCGGGCGCCTTCGATCGGGATGAGGTATCGCGTGATCGTTTCGTCGTCCGTCCCGCCTTCTGCGATCTCCTCGAGCGTCGCCTGCGTGTCGGAGTAGGTGTACAGCACGAGTTCGTAGTACGGCTGCTTCATCGGCGTGCCGACCGTCTGCTCGAAATAGTCGATCAGCATGGTGTCCTTCTCCGCGTCCAGATAGGTCTCGATATCGAATTGTCCCTTCAGGGAGCAGCCGAAAAGCCCGAGCATGATCATCACCGCCGTTAAAAATATCGTAAATCCGCGAACCTTTTTCATGTTGAATCCCCGCTTTACGTTTTATTGGCATAAGCATAACATATCGTTCGGAGTGTGTAAAGGTTTTTCTGATCCTGCGCGATATCCACCTTTCCGATAAGGCTGAACAGCTGTATAAGACGGACAAGGGGCTCGCTACAAATATCAAGAATATCCTCAACCGTTGGCAGAATCAGCCGATGGAAAGCGATACAGTCAATCAAATCAAGAGCGTATATCCTTTGGATGATACTGTGTTGCGAATCAAGGACGCCGCAGAAAAAGGTAAATTAGTTGTGATAGATGAAAAAAAGCTGAGAATATGCTTGCCACCATAGGAGTCCAACCCTCCGAGGTGTCAAGGATTCTCAACCTTGCACAAGATAGCTTATCACAATCCGCTGATAAAGTCAAGCGTCAATCCCGCTCCGACGCCGAATACCTCTCCGCGGTCGAGCGCGGCGATATGGAAATCGCTCAGCGCATGGTTGATGAAGCGGCGGAAAAAATCTGTCGGATTTGCAGTGAGAATGGTGTGATATATTTTTGACTTTGTTTCGATTTGATTTGAGAAAGAAAAGACGACCTGTCAGTGATCGCCGGGAACGCGAGCCCCGGTAATATAACAGAATCGTCAATTCAATAATAAATGAGATATTAATGCTTTGTAGGGAGTTCGATATCCTCAAACGCTTGCAAATCATTTATTATCAGCACCGAGAATATATCTGGTAGAGCAAAAAGCTCCGCGCCAGTTGCACAAATTCTCAGTGCTGATAGTAATTTACCACAATCCGCCGATAATGTCAAGCGTCGCTCTCGCTCCGGAACTGCCGGTTTTTCGCCGATTTATTGGCATTTTCCATCAAGATTGTATTGACTTATCACGGCTGTTCGTCTATAATGAACATAAGCATAGTCAGATCATCGGAACAGTTGATTTGGCACTTGTTTCATTCTAAAGGAGGACAAGCTTATGAATTACACAGCAGAAGTAATGAATATGTGCCCCGTAGCGAAGGGCGCGTATCACGGTCCTGCTCCCATCCCCGAGGAGGGTCAATGGGTACAGGCGAAGGAGATCAAGGATATCTCCGGCTTTACACACGGCATCGGCTGGTGTGCACCCCAGCAGGGCGCCTGCAAGCTCACCCTGAACGTTAAAGAGGGCATCATCGAAGAGGCTCTGGTCGAGACCATCGGCTGCTCCGGTATGACCCACTCCGCCGCGATGGCGTCCGAGATCCTGATCGGCAAGACCCTCTTAGAGGCGTTGAACACCGACCTCGTATGTGACGCGATCAACACCGCTATGCGCGAGCTGTTCCTGCAGATCGTCTACGGCAGAACCCAGAGCGCCTTCTCCGAGGGCGGCCTGCTCGTCGGCGCTTCCATGGAGGATCTCGGTAAGGGTCTGCGTTCTCAGGTGGGTACCATGTTCGCTACCCGCGAAAAGGGTCCCCGTTACCTCGAGATGACCGAGGGCTACTGCTCTCAGATCGCCCTGAACAAGGACAACGAGATCATCGGTTACGAGTTTATCAGCTTCGGCAAGATGATGGACTTCATCAAGGCGGGTATGGACGCCAACGAAGCGATCGAAAAGGCGAAGGGTCACTATGGTCAGTGGGATAACGCTGCCAAGTATATTGACCCCCGCAAGGACTAAGGGAGGTGCACAGTATGGCTTTATTTGAAAACTACGACAGACGTATCAATAAGATCAACGGCGTTTTAGCCGAGTACGGTATCGCCTCCGTTGAGGAGAGCCGTGAAATCTGTAAGGCAGCGGGCTTCGACCCCTATGAGATCACCAAGGGCATCCAGCCCATCTGCTTCGAGAACGTATGCTGGGCTTACTGTGTAGGCGCTGCTATCGCCCTGAAGGCAGGCGCTAAGAACGCTGAGGAAGCTGCGCGCTACATCGGTATCGGTCTGCAGAGCTTCTGTATCGACGGCTCCGTTGCCGAGAACCGCAAGGTCGGTATCGGCCACGGTAACCTCGCCGCGATGCTGCTCAGTAACGAGACCAAGTGCTTCGCGTTCCTCGCGGGTCACGAGTCCTTCGCAGCCGCTGAAGGCGCGATCGGTATCGTCCGCAACGCGAACAAGGTTCGCCAGCAGCCCCTGCGCGTTATCCTGAACGGTCTCGGTAAGGACGCCGCTCAGATCATCTCCCGTATCAACGGCTTCACCTATGTACAGACTCAGTTCGATTACTTCACCGGCGAGCTGAAGATCGTTAAGGAGACCGCTTACTCCGACGGCGAGCGCGCGAACGTCCGCTGCTACGGTGCCGACGACGTCCGTGAGGGCGTTGCGATCATGCACAAAGAGGGCGTTGACGTCTCCATCACCGGTAACTCCACCAACCCCACCCGCTTCCAGCATCCCGTTGCAGGCACCTACAAGAAGGAGTGCAACGAGCAGGGTAAGAAGTACTTCTCCGTTGCTTCCGGCGGCGGTACAGGCCGTACCCTCCATCCCGATAACATGGCTGCGGGTCCCGCTTCCTACGGCATGACCGACACCATGGGCCGTATGCATTCCGACGCTCAGTTCGCGGGCTCCTCTTCCGTTCCCGCTCACGTTGAGATGATGGGCTTCCTGGGCATGGGCAACAACCCCATGGTCGGCGCTACCGTCGCAGTCGCTGTTGCTGTTCAGAACAGCCTGTAAGGATCAAATATTCCAATAACAAAGGCTCCGGTTTATTCCGGAGCCTTTTTGCGTTTGAAGAAGCAAGCTTTCCAAATGCCTGTTTTTTCAGTTAAAATGTGGGTTTTCGGTTGACTGACAAGGCGGTTTATAGTATCATGAAAATGAACGTATGCCCGACGGCGAACGCTTGCCGATCGGGAGAGATAATCGCCCTGCGGCGTCCCGAAGCGCCCGGCAAAATCCACATAAAGGAGCAGTATTATGATTTGCAAAGACATCCAACGACTGATCGAATATTCGGTCAAGAACGCTCTGATCACCCGCGACGACGAGCTGGTCGTCCGTAACATGCTGATGGACGCGCTGCATGTTTGTGACTGGCAGGACGAGCCCGTCGACGGCACTGACGCCGAGATCGACGAGATCCTGCTTCCGCTGATCGACTACGCCTGCGCGAACGGCGTGATCGAGGACACCACCGCCAACCGCGACCTGTTCGATACCAAGCTCATGGGTATCCTGACCCCGATGCCGCGCGAGATCATCCGAGATTTTTGGGAGCAGTATCGTGAATCGCCGAAGGCGGCGACGGACTGGTACTTCGATATCAGCCAAAAGCTGAATTACGTCCGTGCCGGAAGGATCAGAAAGGACGTCAAGTGGACTTATGAGTCCGAATTCGGCACGCTTGACATTACCATCAACCGCTCAAAGCCCGAGAAGGATCCCCGCGATATCGCCAAGGCGGGCGCCTCCGCCTCCGTCGCGTATCCGAAGTGTCAGCTTTGCGCCGAGAATATGGGCTACGCCGGTCGTCAGAACCATCCCGCGCGCCAGAACCTGCGCCCCATTCCCATCACGATCAACGACGGCGACTGGTACCTGCAGTATTCGCCCTACGGCTACTACAACGAGCACTGCATCGTCTTTAACAGCAAGCATATCCCGATGGTCATCGACGCGGCGGTATTCCGCAAGCTTTTTGACTTCATCGGTCAGTTCCCGCATTACTTTGTCGGCTCCAACGCCGATCTCCCCATCGTCGGCGGTTCGATCCTCTCTCACGAGCATTTTCAGGGCGGTCACTACACCTTCGCGATGGCGAAAGCGCCCGAGGAGCACAGCTTCACCCTGTCCGATTATCCCGAAGTCCATGCCGCGACGGTCAAGTGGCCGATGTCGGTGATCCGTCTGCGCAGCGCCGACAAGGCGCAGCTTTCACAGGCGAGCGCCGTGATCCTCAAGGCGTGGCGTGCTTATACCGACGAGAGCGCGAACATCTTCGCTTTAACCGACGGCACGCCTCATAACACGATCACTCCGATCGCGAGGATGAAGGACGGGCTGTTCGAGTGCGATCTGGTGTTGCGCAACAACATCACCTCCGAGGACAGACCCCTCGGCGTGTATCATCCGAACCCCACCCTTCACCATATCAAGAAGGAGAACATCGGTCTGATCGAGGTCATGGGTCTGGCGGTACTGCCCGCACGCCTCGCGACCGAGCTCGAGGCGGTCAGGGACGCCCTGCTCAGCGGCGCCGATCTCTCAAAAAATCCGCAGACGGCGAGTCACGCCGCGTGGGCGGCTGAGTTCATGCCGCGCCATCCCGAGTTCTGCGCCGAAAACGCGATGGAGATCATCCGCGCCGAGGTCGGAGCAGTGTTCGAACAGGTTCTTTGTGACGCAGGCGTATTCAAGCGTGACGAAGAGGGACAGGCGGCGTTCATGCGCTTCATCAATTCTCTGTGATCAATCAGTGAGGATTTTATGCGACAGATACTACATATAAATAATGACTGGGAGTTCACTCCCGCATTTGATATCGCGTTCTTACGCGGAGAGGGCAATGCGGAGGCGGTGCGCCTGCCGCACACCTGTAAGGTCACGCCCTATGACTATTTTGACGAGAGCATCTACCAGATGGTCTGCGGCTACCGCAAGCGGCTCGACCTGAGCGCACGCGGCGATCGCAGAGCGTTTATCTGCTTCGGCGCGGCGGCGCATTACGCGCGGGTCTATCTCGACGGCGAGCTGATCGGCGAGCACAAGAGCGGCTATACCGCCTTTGAATTCGAGCTCGTTACCGATAATCCCTCGCCGCTGCTGGTCGTGGAGCTCGATACCCGCGAGAACCTGAACTTCCCGCCCTTCGGTAAGGTCATCGACTACCTGACCTACGGCGGACTCTACCGCGAGGTAAGGCTCGAGTACCGTGAGCAGAGCTATATCGACGATGTGTTCGCCAAGCCCTCGATCCCCGATACCATCCGCGTCACTCCGCGGATGAACCCGAAACTCGTAGCGGGTCTGACCTTTGAGGGTACGGTCAACTGCGAGATCGACCTCGTCGGCGAGGCTGATGAGATCCGCCTGTCATTAACGGAAAAGGGCGGAAAAACCGCTCTCGCTGAAGCGACCTTTGCAGTCGGCAGTGATTATACGCTGAAGGTGCCCCGCGTCCATCTGTGGGATCCGCTCTCTCCCGCTCTGTATGAGCTGAAAGCCGAGTTGATCAGGGGCGACATCGTGATCGATACGCTGACCCGCAGAGTCGGTTTCCGCCGTGCGGAGTTCAGAAAGGACGGCTTCTTCCTCAACGGCAGACGTTTCAAGCTGCGCGGCCTGAACCGCCACCAGTCCTATCCCTACGTCGGCTATGCGATGCCGCGCTCCATGCAGCGGATGGACGCCGATCTGTTGAAGGGAGAGCTCGGCTGTAACGCCGTTCGCACCTCCCACTATCCCCAGTCGCACCACTTCATCGGGCGCTGTGACGAGCTCGGTATGCCCGTCTTTACCGAAGCGCCGGGCTGGCAGAATCTCGGCGATGACGAGTGGAAGGACGTCGGCGTAGAAGCGGTCAGGGAGATGGTGCGCGAGTACCGCAACCATCCCTCGATCATCCTCTGGGGCGTTCGTATCAACGAAAGTCCCGACGACCATGACTTTTATGTCAGGACGAATGAAGCCGCACGCAGCCTCGACCCGACCCGCGCCACCGGCGGCGTTCGCTGTCACAAGAACAGCGAGCTGCTCGAGGATGTCTATACCTATAATGATTTTGTACACGACGGCGTACAGCCCGGCTGTGAGCCGAAGAGGGCAGTCACCTCTGATGTTGAGAAAGCATATCTTGTGTCGGAGTACGGCGGACACATGTACTCCACCAAGGCGTATGACGATGAGGAACACCGCCTCGAGCACATGCTCCGTCACGCGCGCACGCTCGACGCCGTCGCCTCCTACGACGATATCGCAGGTTCCTTCGCGTGGTGCATGTTCGATTATAACACCCATAAGGAGTTCGGCTCCGGCGACCGTATCTGCTACCACGGCGTATGTGATATGTTCCGTAACAAGAAGCTTGCCGCTGAGCTCTACGCGATCCAGGACAGCGATCAGCCGATCCTGCAGCTGAGCTCCTCCATGGATATCGGCGACCACCCCGCCACCAACCGCGGACGCGTCTATATTCTCACAAACGCCGACAGTGTGCGCTTCTATAAGAACGATTCCTTTATCCATGAATATACCCACGAGGGAACGGAGTTCCCGCATCTCAAGTTCCCGCCCATCGAGATCACCGATTATATCGGCGACCGGATCGCCGAGAATGAGGATTTCACCCCGAAGCAGGCGGAGTATGTCAAGGATATCCTCAACGAAAGCTCCCGCTTCGGCATGAACAATCTTTCCGTTGACGCCAAGGGTAAGGCGGCTTACCTGATGATGCGTTACGGGATGGATCACGACGCCGCCTACCGCCTGTACGGTAAGTACATCGGTAACTGGGGCGACAAGAGCACCGTGTTCCGCCTCGAAGCCTATAAGGACGGCAAGCTCGTCAAGGAGCTGCGCGTTTCTCCGTTCGAGAAGCGCGTCCTGACCGCACAGGTCGACCATACCGAGCTTGTCGAGGCACAGACCTACGACGTCGCGGCGGTGCGTATCCGCATGACCGACCAGAACGGCAACGATATGCCGTACTTCTTCGGCGCTGTCAATGCTCAGGTCAGCGGCGATATCGAGCTGATCGGCGAGTCTCCCGTCATCCTGCGCGCGGGTATGGGCGGCGTGTATGTCCGTACCGTCGGTACGGCGGGGGAGGGCACCCTCACCCTGAGCGCGGAGGGCTGTGACAGCGTGACTGTGCGCTTTTGTATCGAGGTCAAGGTATGACGGATCACGGCAGTCTCGCGGAGGAATACTTCCGACAGGGTTATAACTGTGCCCAGAGTGTGTTGTTCGCGTTCTCCGATCTTACGGGACTCGACGGCGATACCGCCCTGCGGCTGAGCTCGTCCTTCGGCGGCGGCTTAGGCAGATTGCGCGAGGTCTGCGGCGCTGTCAGCGGCGCTTCGATGGTGCTCGGGCTGTTGAAGGGTTATTCCGATCCCGATGACCGCGAAGCGAAGAAGGCGCATTATCATCTGATACAGGAGTTTGCGCGTCGGTTTCGCGAGGAGCAGGGCTCAATCGTATGTCGCGAGCTGCTCTCGGGCGTGCAAAAGACCGACGGCGGCGATCCCGAGGAACGAACGGCGGCGTATTACAGGAAGCGCCCCTGTCCCGAACTCTGTCGACGCGCGGCACAGCTCGTTGATGAAATGCTGACAGATTTTTCATAAACGTAAAGGGGCTGAGAAGATCAGCCCCTTCTATATTACAGGATTGTTATTGAAAATACTACCGAATCGGTTGCAACCTTCATCCGAAAATGCTACAATGATAAGGTAAATTTATGGGAACGGTGTGAGCCAAATGACGAAAAATACACGCGTGAAGAAACGGCAAAAAATCAAACGTCGTTTTATCTTTCTTAATATCCTCGCGGTCGTTCTTATCGTTTTCGGGATCCGTTATATGGATATCGTGGGCGATCATTATGATATGCATTCATTCACTTATTTTACCGATGAGGCCGGGCCGGATTTCAACGACACCAAGGTCGCTGCCGAGCCCGAAGGTGTGGTGCGTGTTGAGTCGCTGGAGCTTTCCGATGAGCAGGAGCTGATTATCAAGCTGAGCTCCGTAAAAAAAGGCAGCGCCGACATTACGATAACGACGTACAATGAGGAAGGAAAGCCCAACCGTATAGAAAACTCTCATGTGGATGTCACCATGACGGGCGCGATCATCGAGCACAGGGATTATTATACGAATTTCAGCGGGTACGAGGTCGTCATATGGCTGTTCCTCGGCTATATCGCGGCGGTACTCGTCGTGATGCTGTACTCCTTCTACGAGTGTTACAAAAAGAGCGATTACTCCTATTCGATGGTTGCTTACGGCGGTATCTCGCTGTTTCTCGCTGTACTTCTCGCGATCACCGTCTATAAGTGGATGAACAACGTGGTCGGCTCCTTCTCGGCGCTGGTCAGCTTACTGACGGAGACGGGCGAATGGTTCCTTGTCCTGATGTTGCCGGTCATGCTGGTGATGGCAGTGGCGCTGTCGGTCAGCAATATCTGGCTGCTCCGTCACGAGGGCTTCCGTCCAGTGAACGCGCTGGGTATCGCGATCAGTGTTGTGTGGCTTTTGGCGTTGGTTTTTTCGCTCAATTACAGACTTTTCCATATTAATCTTCTTGAAAACACGACGTTGATATGGCATATTCGCAACATCATGAGCTTCGTCGTGACCTACTTCGAGTGCATGCTTCTTTCTACCTCAGCCTGTGCCTTTATCTCTACACGACACACCCCGCCGCTCGACCGTGATTATATCATTATCCTCGGCTGCGCGATCCGCAGGGACGGAACACTCACGCCGCTGCTGCGCGGACGAGTCGACAGCGCGCTGAGCTTTGAGAAGAAGCAGTTTGAAGAGACCGGTAAGCACGCGCGCTTCGTTCCCTCCGGCGGTCAGGGCAGTGACGAGATCATCTCCGAGGGCGAGGCGATGGAGCGCTACCTGATCGAGCAGGGCGTCGAGCCCGAGCGCATCGTGCGCGAGGACAAGAGCGTGAACACCTTCCAGAACATGCAGTTCTCCCGTGATCGCATCATGGACGATACCGATGATTTTGAGGAGCAGAAGATCGCTTTTTCCACCACGAACTACCATATTTTCCGCGGCTATATCCTCGCGAACAAAAACGGCTTCAAGGCGCAGGGCATCTCCGCTAAGACAAAGTGGTATTTCTTCCCGAATGCCTTTATTCGCGAGTTTATCGGCTTGCTGTTTGACCAGAAGATCCGCCATCTGATGATCATTGCGCTGATCGCCGCGATCGTTGTCGGAGTCGCCTATATCCTGTAGCAAAGCGTTGCCGGCTTAATATTCGAAATATAACAAAACACCCCTTTGGCTGTGCCGTGCCGTAAATGCCGGCTGTACCGAAGGGGTGTTATTTTTTGTTGGATGGATCAGTCCTTCACGACCTCGCCGGGCCAGTCGATGATCCCGCCGAACTCCGCGACGTTGAGGTAGCCCCGGTCGGCGAGCTTCTGTGAGGCTTCCTTGCTGCGTCTGCCGCTGCGGCAGTAGACGAGGATCAGCTGCTCCTTGTCGGGCAGCTCCTTCAGATCGGCTGTCTCGATCTCTTCGTTCGGGATGCAGATGGCGCCCTTGATATGACCTTCGGCAAATTCCTCGCGGGTACGAACATCCAGGAGGATGTAGCCCGTCTCGGTCTCGATGATCTGCTTCGCGATATCCATCGTGATCTGCCGGTAGGTGCGGGCGGTTGCTGTCGGTTCTGTTTTGTTCTGTGATCCGCACGCTCCCAGCGTAAGTATCAGCAGAATGCTCAGTAATAATGCGGTGATCCTTTTCATGAGTACGCTCCTGTCATTTATTAACTTTATATGCCTGCTCAGTTTGTTGCTTCGCTACAACGAGCGACGGCTGTGTCTAATGTGCGCAAAGCACGCTTTCTTGTGATTATAGCGTAAAACGGAAGAAAAGGAAAGCTTTTTTCCTAGACTGATACTATGCATATTATACAAAGTTTCAGCGGATTTTTTGGCGGGCTTCACCTATGTGAAATCGCTTGCACTATATCGTTCTTTTCGATATAATGAATCCATAAAACTATGCTAGGAGGAAACTTATGTTAGGAAATTTCTGTTACCATAATGCGACAAAGCTCTATTTCGGCGACGATTCGCTGCAGTATCTCAACGAGGAGCTCCCGAAGTACGGCAAGACCGTCCAGCTGATCTACGGCGGCGGTTCCGTCAAGCGCAACGGCATCTATGACGCGGTCGTCGAGATTCTCAAGGCGAACGGCAAGACCGTCGTCGAGGATGCGGGCGTTATGCCCAATCCGACGGTCGAGAAGCTCCGCGAGGGCGTGAGTATCGCCCGCGAGAACCACGTCGATCTGCTGCTGGCGATGGGCGGCGGCTCCTGCTGCGATTACGCCAAGGCGGTCTCGGTCTCCGTCCACTGTGACGACGATCCTTGGGAGAAGTATTATGTCCGCTTTGAAGAGCCCGACTGCGAGATCGTTCCCGTCGCGTGCATCCTCACCATGGCGGGTACAGGCTCCGAGATGAACGCCGGCGCCGTCATCACCAATCATGAGCAGAAGCTCAAGATCGGTCATGTGTTCGGTGAGGAAGTCATGCCGAAGTTCTCGATCCTCAACCCGAAGTTCACCTTCAGCCTGCCCAAGCGTCAGATGGTTGCGGGTATCTACGATATCTTCAACCATATCTGTGAGCAGTATTTCTCCGGTGAGGACGATAACACCAGCGATTATCTCGCCGAGGCGCTGATGCGCTCGGTTGTCCACAGCTCCCTGATCGCGGTGGAGAACCCCGAGGATTATGAAGCCCGCTCCAACATCATGTGGACGGCTACCTGGGCACTCAACACCCTGATCTCCCGCGGCAAGAGCACCGATTGGATGGTACACATGCTGGGTCAGGCGGTCGGAGCAGTGACCGACGCGACCCACGGTATGACGCTCGCGGCGGTCTCTCTGCCGTATTACCGCACGATCATGCCCTACGGTGAGAAGAAGTTCGCCCGCTTCGCGACCGAGGTCTGGCGCGTCAATCCCGAGGGCAAGAGCGACCGCGAGCTCGCCGAGGCGGGTCTCGAGGCGCTTGAGAACTGGATGAAGCAGATCGGCGTTGCGATGAACATCACCGAGCTCGGCGCGAGCGAGGATGTGATCGAGGATATCGCCGACGCGACGATCATTCTCGACGGCGGCTACAAGGTGCTGACCCGCGGCGAGGTCGTCAGGATCCTGAGAGAGAGCCTGTGATCCGTTATTGAAAAGATCACCCCCGAAAAGTGAGACGGACTTGCCTTTCGGGGGCTTTTGCGATACTTGAAAAAATCGCGATTTTATGCTATAATGCAAATGGTATTTGACAGAAAACAAATGATAGAGTGATACTATGAAGAAACAAACCATCCGCATCATCGCTGCCGGCGCGGCGGTCGTCGTGCTTCTCGCGGCGGGAACGGCGATCGGACTGAGCAGCCGACAGTCTGCAACAAAAGCGACTCCGGATACGGCGGTCGTCGCGACCGAAGACCCGATGCCGTCCTCCTACATGATCGAGGGCGTTCCCGCGAAGCAGCAGGACGAGCTCAAGGCGGGCTGTGAGACCCATGCCGTAACGGCGCTGCTCCAGAGCTACGGCTACGATATCGACGAGTTCGGTTTTGCGAATAATTATCTCGACGTCCACTATGTTTTTGATGACGGCGAGGGACATATGTACGGCCCCGATATGAACTCGGGCTTCGCCGGTACCGCTTACGCAGGCTGGGGCATCTATGCGCCCGCGATGGCGAAGTGCATGAATCATTATCTCTCCGACGTCAAGTCGAAACAGAAGGCGGTCGCCTATGAGGGCGGTACCCTCGCCGATCTGTGCCGCGAGTATATCGTCAACGGTACGCCTGTGGCGGTATGGGCGACGACCGATATGCAGGAGCCCGTTCCGCATGATACCTGGGAGGTCAATTACGTCGACGAGAACGCCAAGTATAAGATGGGCGATTCGTTCACCTGGCCGCTGCACGAGCACTGTCTGGTGCTTGTCGGTTATGATGAGCGGGAGTACTACTTCTCCGATTCCGTCGCCGGCACCACCTCGCATTTTGAGAAAGCGCTTTGTGAAAAGCGCTTTGAACAGCTCGGCAGCCAGTATATCGTATTGGAATAAAGGGTAAAGTATAGAATAGAGCAAAGGGATCGGCATGCCGTCGATCCCTTTTATGCTGATATGATCTCAAAAACGCATCAGCAAAAGCTCAAGTCCCTTTCGGCTTGCAGATTATAGGTAAAATAATAACGGATACACCTTTTGGTGTATCCGTTATTATGGCGCGCCGGAAGGGACTTGAACCCCTGACCTACTGGTTCGTAGCCAGTCACTCTATCCAGCTGAGCTACCGGCGCGTATCTCCGATGTGCCGATGTGCGGCACAGGGTATGTAAACGGCTTATCTGCCGTAATTGATATCATATCACACTTCTGTCGAAAAATCAAGTAAAAGATTACACCTTTTTGCAAAAAGATTTTTGGCAGAGTGTACAATGGCGGGATATAAACGGTTATTTATATACCATATCATTCAGTGTGTCCCTTGGATCGCACAATATTCTTTAATTCAGCCCCAGCCCTTCGACGATCAGCTTGATCGCCAGATCCATCTTCACGGGATCGGTGAAGCGGTGATCCGCGTTCTCGACGGTGTGGAAGGTGATCCCGTTCTCTTCGGCGAAGAACCAGTCGGTATCGTGGTCGATGATCTCGTCCTTGTCGCCGTGGATGATCGTGATATCAGCGGCGTATGGAGAGAAATCCCATGTCGTGATGTCCGCCTTCTGCAGATCGGTCAGGAAGTCGCGCGTCAGACGTATCTTGCGGTCGAAGCCGACCTGAGCGGGTCTGCCTTTCTCGATCGTTTCGATCTCGTCGGACGTGATGATGCGTGAGGTCAGGCTCTCGTACATGTTGACGGCGGGACAGCGCAGTACGGTCTTTTTGAACGGACTGCCGTGTTCGTAGATGTATTTGAGGTACAGGTAGCCGCCGAAGCTCGTCGCCGTGCCGTAGAGCTCCTCGGTTCGGAATCGCTTGCGAATATAGTCGAGCAGTACGCTCAGATAGTGATCACAGACCTCCAGACGCAGCTGAGGGGAGGCGTCGTCGCCGTGACACGGCCAGTCGAAGGTGATCAGGGCGATGTTCTTGTTGCGCTTGAGCATACGCGCCGCGAGCCTTGAGGCGGCGCGGGTGTCCTTATGTCCGCCGAAGCCGCTGCCGAACAATACGGTTCGCTTGATACTGCGCATATCCTCGCAGTAGATTTTACAGTGAATGCTGACGCCCTGTTCGTTTACGCTGAAAAACTTTTCCATAACTGCCTCCCTTGCTCTGTGTGGATTATAGCATATCGACCGCTTTGATGCAAGCGCATACATACAGAGATCGCCTTGACAAGCGTGATTAGGATGTGCTATCATCATATTATCAGCTGAAAACGGAGGTATTATTATGACAGCAAAAAGAGTATTCGCGATCATCGCTCTATGCTTGATGACGGTCGCCCTTCTCACGGCATGCGGCGATAAAAAGGTGATCACGCCGGAAGATTTTTCACAGAAGGCGACTGCTGACGATATGCAGATCGGCGACGCGACTGAACAGTATGCTCAGTACGATCATATCGTTAACGTTACCGTCGCGAAACACTCCGATGGCTGGCAGGTCGAGCTGCTGACCTCGAAAGATGCGGAGACAGCCATTGGTATGTTTGAAAGCAACAAAGAGGACTTTGAGAATACCGGTTCATCCGCTACGGAGGATCAGACGGGGTCGGCTTATTCTCAGATCAATGTCGGCAACAGCAATGTTTATTCTGCCGAACGCGGCGGAAAGTTCCAGTACCTTTGCCGCGTTGATAATACGCTTCTTTATGCCAATATAGATATGCAGTATAAGGACGCAGCTCAGGATTTTATAAAGAAGATCGGTTATTAAGTAGACACTGATTAATTCGGGTGTACAAATTGTGTCAGTAGATTTTTCGTCAGTTTGGACAAATAATCAGTTCGCATACTGACGTATGGGTACTGATTTTTGGGCAAAATGGCGGAAAAGATACAAGCAAGTTGTATACCCAGCTGTCAGGCGTGAATTAATCAGTGGCTACTTAAGTAAAAAAGCGAGGCGTTTCTGCTTCGCTTTTCTTTCTGCATACTTGACAAAAGAGCTTCCGGGGATTATTATAGTAGCGGAAAACACCACGGGGGTGCCTGCGCGAAAGCCGGCTGAGATTGGGATAGACGCTTCCCTGACCCTTGGCACATGTTGCCTGTACCTGATACGGATAATGCCGTCGTAGGGAGCTGTAAGAGATTTAGCGCCATGCGATCGCGTGGTGCTTTTTACTTTATATTATGATTTGGAGGTAGTATTATGAACGCAAGCGTAGCGATCCAGACCTTACCCGAGGCTAAGAACGATGAGGAGCTGATCCGTATCGTCGACGAGGTCATCGCCTATATCAAGAGCACGGGGCTCAAGTGCTATGTCGGTCCCTTCGAGACCGCGATCGAGGGCGATTACGACGAGCTGATGGATATCGTCAAGGAGTGCCAGCATATCGCGATCCGCGCAGGCGCGCCGTCGGTGCTGGCGTATATCAAGGTCGATTACCGGCCGGAGGGGGATGTGCTGACCATTGAGCGCAAGGTTACGAAGCACCATCAGTAAGGCAGCTTTCCCCGTCGCGGCGCTGGTTCTGCTCTTCGCCGCGTGGCAGCTGATCTGTACCGTCGGAAATATCCCGAAGTATATGCTGCCGTCGCCTGCCGATGTATTCGCCGCCTTCAAGGCGGATTGGCGGCTGATGCTCAGCCATGCGAAGGTCACGCTGCTCGAGACCTTCATCGGCTTGTTCTTCGGTATTCTGATCGGCTTTTTGATGGCGGTGGTGATGGATCGATTCTCCGTTATCCGGAAGATGATCTATCCGCTGGTGGTTATAAGCCAGACCATCCCCACGGTGGCGATCGCGCCGCTGCTGGTTATATGGATGGGTTATCAGATGCTGCCGAAGATCGTGCTGATCATCTTAGTCGTCTTTTTCCCGATCACGATCAGTCTTCTCGAGGGCTTTTCGTCCGTGGACGCCGATACGGTGAACCTGATGCGCTCGATGGGCGCGAGCAGGATGCAGATCTTCCGCTATGTGAAGCTGCCGAACTCACTGGGGCAATTCTTCTCCAGTCTGAAGATATCGGTTTCCTACGCGGTTGTCAGCGCGGTAGTATCCGAGTGGATCGGCGGAACCGAGGGACTCGGCTGTTACATGACCCGCGTGCGCAAGTCCTTCTCATCGGACAAGATGTTTGCGGTGATCATCCTGATCTCCGTGCTGAGCCTGATCCTTATATGGCTGACAACGGTACTGCAGCACGCGTGCATGCCGTGGGAGAAGGTCAACAGCGAACAAAAACGTTAATCAGCAATTATACTGAATGAATTATTTGGAGGTATTGATATGAAAAGATTTTTTGCAATACTACTCGCCTGCGTCTTGATGCTGGCGGTATTTACCGGCTGCGGCGCACAGAAGCCCGCCGAGAACAAGGCGACTGCCGATTCCGCTGCGACTGCGGATACAGCCGCTAAAACGAAGATCACCTTCGTACTGGACTGGACGCCCAACACCAACCACACCGGTCTGTACGTTGCTCAGGAGAAGGGCTTTTTTGATGAAGCGGGTCTCGATATCGAGATCGTTCAGCCGCCCGAGGACGGCGCCGAGATGCTCGTAGGCTCCGGCGGCGCCCAGTTCGGCGTATCGTTCCAGGATTCGATGCTCCCCGCCGTAGCGGGTGACAATGCGATGCCCATCGAGGCGGTCGCCGCGGTGGTTCAGCACAACACCTCCGGCATCATCTCCCTCAAGGGCAAGGGCATGGATACCCCCAAGGGCATGGAAGGTAAGAAGTACGCGACCTGGGATCTGCCGATCGAGAAGGCGACCCTCAAGCAGGTCGTCGAGGCTGACGGCGGCGACTTCAGCAAGGTCGAGCTGATCCCCTCTACCGTGACCGATGAGGTATCCGCGTTACAGTCCGAAGCCGTGGACGCGATCTGGGTATTCTACGGCTGGGCAGGCGTCGCGACCGAGGTTGCGGGTCTTGAGACCGACTACTTCGCGTTCAAGGACATTGATCCCGTATTCGATTATTATACTCCCGTTATCATCGGCAACACCGATTGGATGAAGGCGAATCCCGACGCGACGAAGGCCTTCCTTTCCGCGCTGAAGAAGGGCTACGAGTACGCGATCGAGAGTCCCGAGGACGCTGCGGAGATCCTGCTCAAGAATGCTCCCGAGCTCGACCGCGAGCTCGTTATCGCGAGCCAGAAGTACCTCTCCAAGGAGTACAAGGCGGACGTCGAGCGTTGGGGCTACATGGATCCTCAGCGTTGGAACGCGTTCTATAACTGGATCAACGAGAACAAGCTCTTCACCGCTGAGATCGCCGAGAACACCGGCTTTACCAACGAATATCTCCCCGAGTAATGGCAACGCTGGAAGTCAGAGATCTGACCTTTGCCTACAACAATACCCGCAACATCCTCGAGAACATCAACCTCACCGTGAACGATGGCGAGCTGGTGTGTCTTCTGGGTGTGAGCGGTGGCGGCAAGACCACGCTGTTCAACATCATCGCGGGGCTCTTGAAGCCTCAGCAGGGGCGGGTGTTGATCGACGGCGAGGATATCACCGGACAGACGGGCAGGGTCAGCTATATGCTGCAGAAGGACATGCTCCTGCCGTACCGCACGGTCGAGGATAATATCGCTCTGCCGCTGTTGATCAAGGGCATGAATAAGAAGGAAGCCCGCAAGATCGTTCGCGGGAACACCGAGCGCTTCGGTATCGCGGGCAGAGAGAAGAAGTACCCCGCCCAGCTCTCGGGCGGTATGCGCCAGCGTGCCGCGCTGCTGAGGACGTACCTGTTCTCGGCGGATGTCGCTCTCCTGGACGAGCCGTTCAGCGCGCTGGACACCATCACCAAGAGCGCCATGCACCGCTGGTATCTTGATGTGATGGAGAACATCAAGATGTCGACCGTGTTCATCACTCACGATGTGGATGAGGCGATCCTGCTCTCCGACCGTATCCTTCTGCTCGGCGGCAGACCCGCGACCCTTACCGATGAGATCGTTATTGACGAGCCGAAGCCGCGCAGCAGCGACTTTGTGCTGACCGACCGCTTCCTGCAGTACAAGAGGCGGATCATCTCGAAGATACAAGCTCCCGAAGCCTGATTCGGATATGGAATACCGTCCGCTTATGCGGGCGGTATTTTGCGTTTTGCGGATATTGCAAAAAATCGGTGCATAGTATATAATGATAGAAAATTATTACGGAGGTGTGAGTATGTCGAAGACTGTGGTAACGCGCTATACGGTCGACAGCGGGCTGCATTTGTCGCGACCGGTTCGTATCGCGCATGTATCCGATATACACGAGCGACCCTGCGACGATATCCTCGCGCTGATCCGTCGCGAAAAGCCCGATCTGATCATGATAACGGGCGATACCTTTGAGCGCTATGATAACCGTCCTCAGTACGAGACGGAGCACCGACCGATCAAGCGCCTGATCGTCACTCTGATCCATTACGCAAACTATCTACTGACAAAGCTGACTCCTCAAAAGGATAAGGCGAATATCGAGAATGTCCGGCGCTTCTTAGAGGGAGCGACAGAGCTCGCGCCGGTCTATATGAGCCTCGGCAACCATGAACAGCAGCTGATCGACGACGATTATCTTTTGCTCGGTAAGCTCGGTGTGACCCTGCTGGATAACGCCGATACGCCCGTACAGGTGCGGGATTTTTCTTTCATCCTCGGCGGCATGTCCGTCTGGGATTATGAAGAATGGCTGCCGACTTATCTGAGTAAAAGCGGCTATAAGCTGCTGATGTGCCACCGTCCGAACGAGTACTTCGACCATATCGAGGATTCGGATGTCGATCTGACCCTCTCCGGTCATACCCACGGCGGTCAGATCAGGATAGGGAAGAAGGGCAGGGGCTTCTTCGTCCCGGGACAGGGCGTATTCGGAAGATTTGCTCACGGCAGGTTCAGCGACGGCAGACTGATCATATCGGCGGGCTGCTCCAATACCGCCGCCTGTCCGCGATGGTTCAATCCCCGTGAGCTCGTGATAACGGAGGTGAAATAATGGAAAAATTTGATATCAATAAAGCACCTCTGGAGATCGAGCGGAAATTCCTGATCCGGTATCCCGATATCGACGCGCTGCGGGAGATGCCCGGCTACCGCGTCGTTCATATCGAGCAGACCTATCTGTCCGCTGACATCGACTTTAAGGGCGGCAGGATCCGCCGCATCACCGACGGAGCTTCCACCCGCTATGTATATACGTTTAAGGAGCGGTTGAGCGATATGACCCGCTTTGAGTTTGAACGCGAGATCGGTGAAGCAGAGTATCTGGAGCTTTTGTCCCGCCGTACCCCGAACACCGTTAAGATCGAGAAGGACAGGCATATCTTCGATTACGCCGGCCTGACCTACGAGCTGGATGTATATTCCTTCTGGGATGATCAGGCGACGCTGGAGGCGGAGGTCGACAGCGAGGATACGCCCATCCCCATCCCGCCGTGTGTGGAGCTGATCCGCGAGGTCACCCACGACCGCCGCTATAACAACTCGCAGTTAGCAAATAACAAAGGAATCATAGAGTAAACGAACAGCGCCCCGTAAGAGGCGCTGTTTTATTATGGGTTATATGTGTTTGTTAGGATCGCCTCTATACCGTCTTTAATACTAATCCTTGATAAAAAGATTTAATCAGATATTAGTGATAAATTTCGCAG
>CAMVDB010000013.1 GCA_947166135.1 uncultured Clostridia bacterium
ACGTAGCCGAGGCTGACGGTATCGAGACCGGCGAGAACCGCGAGGGCATGTTCTTCGCGGCGCGTACCTTCGCGATGAAGTTCGGTCAGTCGCTGGCGATGCTGGTATTCACCTCGCTCGCGATCATCGGCACCACTCAGAACACCAACAGCAACGACATTACCGCCTCCGTCACCGGTATGACCATCGTCGGATGGGTCGCGGTCGCGTTCTGCGTACTCGGCGCGGTCATCCTCAGCTTCTATAACGAAAAGAAGATCATGGCTACGATCGACAAAAAGAACAAATAAATCATCAATCCCCGGCAGTGATTGCCAGCCAATCGGCTGCGCCGTTTCCTTACATTGACACTTTTATAAATGGTGATAATATGATCAAAAAACTAACCGGCGAGCGGGATACCTTTCTCCTGCAGACCGAGAATACCGCCTACGCGATCTCGATCCTGCCCTCGGGACATCCCGAGCACCTTTATTACGGTTCCCGTATCGACGCAGATTCGCTCGATGATCTCCTTGCTCTCCGACAGAAGCGCGAGTTCGAGCCCGGCAACGTGATCGTCTACTCCGAAGAGCACAATACGACCTCGCTGGAGGACATTTGCCTCGAGTGCTCGGGTGAGGGTCACGGCGACGTGCGCGAGCCCTTCCTCGAGATCGTTCGCGCGGACGGCTCCCGCACAACCGACTTTCTCTATCAGGGCTATGAGATCACCGACGTAAAGCCGGCGTTCGACTCGCTCCCCGGCTCCTACAGCGCAGACGGAAAGGTCGAGCACCTTACGCTGAACCTTTCCGATGAAGATTTGGCGCTTCAGCTGCACTACTACGTCTATCCCGACTGTGACGTGATCACGCGTTCCGCCAAGCTGACCAATCACGGCGCCGATCCTGTCGAGGTTGAGCGGATGATGTCCGTACAGCTGGACCTGCCCGATCACGGATGGGCAGTCACCGCGTTCCACGGCGCATGGGCACGCGAGATGGATAAGTCCACCGTCGTACCCAACCGAGGCAAGTACATCATCGAGAGTCGCACGGGCTGCTCCTCGAACCGCACGAATCCCTTCTTCATGCTCCATCGTCCCGATACGAGCGAGGACATCGGCGCGGTCTACGGCTTCAACCTCATCTACAGCGGCAATCACTACGCCTCGGCTGAGGTCAGCGCGTTCTTCAAGACCCGCGTCGTACAGGGCGTGAATCCCGCGGGCTTCCGCTGGCTGCTCGAAGAAGGCGAGAGCTTTGAAGCGCCCGAGGCGGTCATGACCTACACCGACCGCGGCTTCGGCGCCCAGACCCGCAACATGCACCGCTTCGTCCGCGAGCATATCCTGCGCGGCGAATGGGCGCATAAGGAACGCCCCGTCCTGCTCAACTCATGGGAGGCGTCCTACTTCAATATCACCGAGAACAGTCTTGTTTCGCTTGCGAAAGCGGGCAAGGATCTCGGTATCGAGCTGTTCGTCATGGACGACGGATGGTTCGGCGACCGCAACGACGATTTCCGCGCACTCGGCGACTGGGATTATAATCCGAAGAAGCTCCCCGGCGGACTCAAACGTCTCTCGAAGAAAGTCACCGACCTCGGGATCGGCTTCGGTCTCTGGGTCGAGCCGGAGATGATCAACGTCAACTCCCGCCTCTATGAAGCCCACCCCGACTGGGCGATGGCGATCCCCGGCAAGCTCCACAGCGAGGGCAGACACCAGCGCATCCTCGACCTGAGCAATCCCGCCGTATCCGACTGGATGATCGAGAAAATGAGCGAGGTCTTTTCCTCGGGCGAAATCACCTATGTCAAATGGGATATGAACCGCATCTTCTCCGACGTATTCTCGCCGTATCTGCCGCCGAAGCGACAGGGCGAGACCGCCCACCGCTACATGCTGGGTCTTTACAAGGTGATGAAGGCGCTGACCGAACGATTCCCGCATATCCTCTTTGAGGGCTGTGCCTCGGGCGGATGCCGCTTTGACCTCGGTATCCTCAGCTACTTCCCGCAGATCTGGGGCTCCGACAACACCGACGCGCTCTGCCGCTCCCATATCCAGGAGGGCTACAGCTACGGCTATCCGCAATGCTGCGTCGCGGCGCATGTCTCGGCATGTCCGAATCACCAGACCCTCCGCTCTACCCCGCTCGAAACCCGCTTCAATATCGCGTCCTTCGGCGCACTGGGCTACGAGCTGAACGTAGGCGACCTGAGCTCCGACGACAAGGAGCATGTACGCCTGCAGATCACACTCTACAAGGTTTGGCGCGATGTGCTCCAGTACGGCGATATGCACCGCATCCGAACGGGCGGCAACCATCACGAATGGATTGCCGTCAGCGAGGATCAATCCCGCGCCGTCGGCATGCTCATGCAGGAGCTGGTACAGCCCGACCTGCAATCCCATCGGTTTATATGCAAGGGGCTCGACCCCGACCGCACCTACCGCTTCCACAACATCTCGGGCAAGGTGAACATCAAACTCTTCGGCTCACTAATCAACACCATGACGCCGATCCATATCCGTCAGGACGGTGTTCTCCATAACCTGATTGCCCGCTTCATCAAGATGGGCGGCGAGGTCGAGGATTATACAGCCAAGGGCTCCGTCCTCATGGGCGCGGGCGTCGCGCTGAGACAGCAGTTCTCCGGCAACGGTTACAATGAGAACGTCCGCCTCTTCCCCGACTTCTCCTCGCGCATGTACTTCATCGAAGCGATCGACTGATCGTCTCCAAATACAGTAAAAGGACTTCCGACATCAGTGCCGGAAGTCCTTTCTTTTTGTCAGTTATCAATAATTTGCCTCGTGCACCTCGAAGTAGCTCTGCGGATGGTTGCAGGTGGGGCAGATCTCGGGCGCCTTGGTTCCGACGACGATGTGACCGCAGTTGCGGCACTCCCACACCTTGACCTCGCTCTTCTCGAATACCTGAGCGGTCTCAACGTTCTTCAGCAGTGCGCGGTAACGCTCCTCATGCTGCTTCTCGATCGCACCGACCAGGCGGAAGCGGGCAGCAAGCTCAGCGAAGCCCTCCTCCTCAGCGGTCTTGGCGAAGTTCTCATACATATCGGTCCACTCATAGTTCTCACCGTCAGCCGCGGCGGAAAGGTTCTCGGCGGTATCGCCGATACCGTTCAGCTCCTTGAGCCAGAGCTTCGCGTGCTCCTTCTCGTTCTCGGCGGTCTTGAGGAAGAGCGCGGCGATCTGCTCAAAGCCCTCTTTCTTCGCCTTGGACGCGAAGTAGGTATACTTGTTGCGCGCCATCGACTCGCCCGCGAAAGCCGCCTCCAGGTTCTTCTCGGTCTGTGTTCCTGCGTATTTATTTGCCATGATGATACACTCCTTTTTCCTTAGTATGATACAGTTGAGATCGTTTATGCCTTCCAGAGGCTGTGGAGATTGCAGTAGGCGTAGACTGCCTCGACCTCTTCGCCCTCACACAGCGCGAAGCACGCCTCGGGCGCGTCGCCGGGCTTCAGCGCCTTGCGCTGGTTGCCCGCAGTGGTCTGTACCGCGATCCACTCGATATAGTGCTCGTCGAGCATCGGATGAGCGACGGAACCGACTTTGACATGCACGATGTTGTCCTCGACCTCAAAGACAGGGACGTGCTTCTCGACGGAAGCGTCGGTGGTGCCGGGAACGATCTCGGTCATCTTATGACCGCAGCACATCACCGGTACGCCCTTGTCCCTGACCATCGCGATCATGTTGCCGCAATGCTCACAGATGTAGAATTTCATTTCCATAGAATAACCTCCTTGTGTCAGAGCTCAAACGTATAATCATCGAAGCTCGGCATAAATTTTCTTGATTCTACCATAAAGGATGTCGGAACACAAGTGGTTTTTTGATTAGCGTCGGCTAATCTTTTTGGGTAAAAAAGCACACATAAACAACAACCCGCCGGGATGAATCCGGCGGGCTGCTGTACTGTATTGGGTTTCGGTCAGGCGAACCTTGGGCTTCGCCTGTGATCGATCATTTGAGCTTGTCTATATTCTCACGCGCCTTGCGGATGACGCGCAGGTCGTTATCGTAGGTACAGCGGTGATGCGCCTCCTCGAGATCGACCCATATGTAGCTGTCGATCTCCTCCTCCTGGATCCTCACCTTGTCGGACATGGTCTGCGCCATGAAGAAGACGACCCGCTTGCGGATCTTGCCGAAGGGACAGTAGTCGGCGACCTCGCGGAAGGAATCGATGATGCGGATGTTCAGACCCGTTTCCTCATAGACCTCGCGGATCGCGGTCTCCTGCTCGGTCTCGCCCTGCTCGACGTGACCCTTGGGGAAGCTGTAGTTCCTGCCGTTGTGGTTGCGAACCAGCAGGATCTTACAGCGGTCACCCTGCTTATAGATCACGATAGCGCCGCAGCTCTTCTCATACAGGCAGCTGATCTTCTCGATCTGTGCGTTGTGCAGGTGCGAGAGCTTCTCGCGGATGGCGGGCTCGTAATAGATCTCACCCTCGGGGGCGACGATCAGCTTCTCTCCCGTTCCCTTGATGGTGACGACGGCGATGACAACGCCGAACACAAAGTCGCGAAGCGGCTTTCGGGAGATAATGTACGCGCTCTTATGTTTAAAGGTATCGGCGTCGGCATAACCCGAATACAGGTCGTCCGCCAGCATACCGTAGACATTCACCTTGACCTTCTTTGCTATCATTCCGTCTCACCTCCTCAGTAAATACTTTCGATTCGATCGAGCTGTACGGCGGCGTTCGCGGCGACCGTGTTGTTCAGGAAGAGAACCTCGGTGATGCCGTTGTCCTGCATATAGCTCTTGAGATTCTGTCCGAAATGGCGGAAGTCAATCACGTGGACTTCCTCATAGTTGTTGGTCAGGAAGGGCACGAAGGCGTTACCGTAGCTCTCCTTGACGACGGCGATCTTCTTGCCGTTCTTCAGCTCGTCGTTATACTCGACGAACAGCGGCGCGTCGCCGTAGATGAATACGCCGTAAGCGATCGAGCCGCCGCTCTCCTGCTCATACAGCACGGAGGTCTCGTACAGCTCCTCGCCGGGGTTATCCTGGCGCATCGCGTGGGTCTGGTACGGGAAGGTCCAGAAGTGGACGGTGTCAAGATGCTCGTACAGTGAAGGATCGCTGTCGACCATCGAGCCCTCAAAGCCCTCGATCGTGTGCTCGGTGCAGGTAGAGAGATCGAGCGGGGTCTGGCCCGTCTGCTCACAGAACGCCTGATACGCGTAATACGCGCCCAGTCCCGTCCAGTGGTGGTCGGTGTTGAAGTAGATGTACTCGTCGAGGTGCTTAGCGAGATTGTTGTAAGCGTTGATCGGCTTGACGTCGGCGGAGTACTTCGAGTAGATCGCCTTGATATTATCCGCCTGAGAGGTGGTCGCGACAGCGCCGCTCTGGATCAGGCGGGGTGGAACCGCGAACTCGGTGTGATTCGGGACGACCATGTTGTAGACCGTGAACTCGGGAGCGTTGGTCTTGAACTTCGAGATCGTATCGGCATACGCCTGAGCCGAATCGTCGGAGCCGCTGAACAGCTCCAGCGCCATGTTGTTATAGATGTAGATGCCGCCGTTGGAGGCTGAGTAGTAGCCCTCCTTGCCGTCATCCTTGATGTTCGGTGTGATGAAGCTGGTCGCTGTATCCGCCACTGCCTGAGTCGGTGTCTCGGAAGCGTCCTCCGCGACGACCGCTGTCGTCTCGACGGTCTTGTTGCCGCCCGAGCCGCCAAAGATCGCACGGAACAGCTGTACCAGCAGGAAAATCGCCAGGAATACGATCAGCAGACCGACAACGACGATGATCGTACGCCGGATCAGCAGTTTTTTTCTGCGCTCGCGCTTCATCTGAGCGATCGCTCTCTGACGTTTTAAACTATCGCTTGCACGGCGGGTATCATTACCGCCGTTGTAATCGTAGTTCACGCTAATCCCTCCGTTTCAAAAATTGCTCGTATAAAAACCCTATATTCTTAGATATTATACTACAAAATCAAGATAGATACAACAATTAATTCAGAAAAATCGGCATAATCCGTCGTTATTTTTTGATTTTTCTCACGGATTTCGCATAAATCTTGCGCTTTTATCCATCTTGTGCTATGATAGGTAAGCAACCGAGAACAAATCCGAACCCGGTTTTGACGGGCATATTTCCGCCCGCTCTTTGTTAAAATCCTCGCGAACCCGTCAGGGTTCGCTGTGGTTTTGCCGCGATCAGACGAAAATCTGCTCCGGCAAAACTCCGAAGGACTGAAAATGTGCAAGATTTCGAGAAGAATTCGGTGCAGAAAGTGCAGGCAGGCTGGCGCCTGCCAAGATTGATAAGCCGAATTATTCCGAAATATTGCCATTTACAGCGTGTTCGGATTTATTCTCGGTTGCTTAAGGTTATATTATAAAGAAAGCGTGATTTCATGGACTATCAATTCTCCGACCGCGTGCTGGCGCTCAAGCCGAACGCCATCCGCGAAATACTTAAAAGCGCCTCCGACCCCGAGGTCATCTCTCTCTCGGCAGGCAATCCCGCTCCCGACGCCTTCCCCGTAGAGGCGATCAGCGAGATCTCCGCGCGTATCCTGCGCGACAACCCCATCGGCGTTCTTCAATACGGCGTCAGCGAGGGCTACAATCCCCTGCGCGACACCCTCAAGACTTATCTGAAAGAGAAGCATAATATCGGCTCCGGGGACGACGAGCTGATCATCGTCTCGGGCGCCCAGCAGGTCATGGATATCGCCGCCAAAACCTTCCTCAATGAAGGCGACGTGCTCGTATGTGAAGCGCCGAGCTTCGTCGGCTCCCTGAATACCTTCCGCAGCTACAACGCGGAACTGGTCGGCGTTCCCGTACAGCCCGACGGCATGGACATGGACGCGCTTGAAAAGGCTCTCGACGAGAATCCCCGTGCCAAGATGATCTACACCATCCCCAACTTCCAGAACCCCTCCGGCGTCACCATGTCGCTCGAGAAGAGAAAGCGCCTCTATGAGCTGGCGAAAGCTCACGGCTGCATGATCATCGAGGATAATCCCTACGGCGATCTGCGCTACTACGGCGAGGACGTCCCCTCCATCAAGAGTTGGGACACCGACGGCATCGTGATCTACTCCGGCTCGTTCTCCAAGGTCATCTCCCCCGGCATCCGCGTCGGCTTTATGGTCGCTCCCAAGGCGGCGATGGCGAAGATGATTATATGTAAGCAGGGTCAGGACGTCCACACCACCATGTGGTCACAGATGATCTGTAACGAATACATGACGAAGTATGACTTTGAAGGTCATCTGAGCTTTTTGAGAAAGCTCTATACACAGAAGGCCGACCTGTGCATGCAACTGCTCGACGAGTATGTCGTCCCAAACGGCATAACCTACAACAAGATTCAGGGCGGTCTGTTCATCTGGTGCGATCTGCCGGAGGATGTCGATATGCTCGATTTCTGCAAGAAGCTGACCGAACGTAAGGTCTGCGTCGTACCGGGTAACGCTTTCCTCACCGACAGCGATCTGCCGTGCCACAGCTTCCGCATCAACTTCTCCACCCCCACCGACAAGGACCTCACCGAGGGTATCAAGGAGATCGGTAAGCTCGCGAAGGAGATCATCGGTTAACAATGTATAGGGACGACCATCGGTCGACCGCAAAGCGACGGACATCATCGATATCAGCGAGCGAACAATGCTCGCCCCTACGTCAACGTCCGCTCTCCGATCAACATACAATAAAGGACTGATATAAATGGAAAACACCGAAAAGAAGCAAATCGTATTCTCCGCGATCCAGCCCAGCGGCTCCATCACCCTCGGCAACTACCTCGGCGCCGTGAAGAACTGGGTCAGGATGCAGGAGAATCCCGCATACAACTGCATTTACGCGCTGGCTGACCTGCACACCATCACCGTGCGTCAGGATCCCGCGCAGTTCCGCAAGAACATCATCGACATGTACGCCTCGATCATGGCGTGCGGCGTCGACGTCGACAAGGCGCCGTTCTTCATCCAGAGCCACAATCCCGATCACGCGGTGATGGGCTGGATTCTGGACTGCTACACCCAGTTCGGCGAGCTCAGCCGCATGACCCAGTTCAAGGACAAGAGCGCGAAGCACGCCGACAACATCAACGCCGGTCTGTTCACCTATCCGAGCCTGATGGCGGGCGATATCCTGTTGTATCAGGCGGATAAGGTACCGGTCGGCAGCGATCAGATGCAGCACCTTGAATTGACCCGCGACATCGCCAACCGCTTCAACGGCATCTACGGCAACGTGTTCAAGATCCCCGAGGGCTTCATCCCCAAGGACGGCGCACGCGTCATGAGCCTGCAGAACCCGACCGCCAAGATGAGCAAGTCCGACGAGAACGTCAACAGCTTCATCCTCCTGACCGACGAGGACAACGTCATCATGAAGAAGTTCAAGCGCGCGATCACCGACAGCGAGGCGAAGGTGCGCTACGCCGAGGGCAAGGACGGCATCAATAACCTCATGTCCATCTACTCCGCCGTGACAGGGCTGAGCTATGAGCAGATCGAGCACGACTTCGACGGCAAGGGCTACGGCGACTTCAAGACCGCCGTCGGCGAAGCTGTCGTCGCGGAGCTCTCCCCCATCCGCAAGCGCTATCAGGAGTACTTAAAGGACAAGAAGTACATCGAGGAATGTTACACAAAGTCGCTCGAGTTCGTACAGCGCCTGAGCCATCGCACCGTCGAGAAGGCGATGAAGAAGATCGGCTACGTTCTGCCGAAGAGATAACAGACAGAAAATGACACAGCCCCTTGAGCCATGCGTTCAAGGGGCTTTTTCCGTAGAAAAAAAAGACTGCTGTCCGTTTATGAACAACAGTCCTTTTTTCAATGAGTATGATCGGTCATCAGCCGATTCTTCCGACGCTGTCGTCAGTAGCGAGGTTATCCAACGAGTAGAGCACCAGCACCTGATCGACCTTCTCTTTCTCAACGATATCGGAGAGGGGGTTCGCGAAGTAGCGCAGGTCGACCATGATGATCTCGCTGTAGTGATCGGCGAGGTACGGCACCAGCGAATGGGCGAAGCTGTCCTTGATGACCATGAGCTTCTTATCCGAAGTCGCCTTGGTGTTCTTGATGACCGTGTAGGGGTGGTTGCCGTCGAGATAGACAGGGTACTTGTCATCCTCATCGAGGTGGCTGTAGAAGAACATATCCTTCTGCTCGATGACCTTGTCGCCGTCGGTGATGGTCACGGAGACGGTCTCGTCATTCGCGGGATTGTCCCAGACCTCGATGTTCTCGGACGGCACCATCCAGAAGCCGGAGGTGGAGTAGGTCGTACCGTAGAAGCCGGGGTACGGGGTCTTGGTGTAAGCGCTCTCATCATTCGGCGTATAGCCGAGGGCGGAGCCCAGCTCACGATACGCGGTAAAAGCGCCGTAAGCGGTCCAGTGGTGGTCGGTGCGATAGAACACCTGATTGCCGTCCGCGTAAGCGGTCTGTAAGCAGCTTCTCAGATCGGCGAAGGACGCGGTCTTGAAGGTCTCCCGCAGCTCGGCGAACGCCTCATCGTCATGATAGGTATTGTGGAATTTCGGGAGCTTGTCCGCGCAGACATAGCCGGTAGAAGGGGCGACAGCGACGGTCACAGGCGTGCCGGTACGCTGCTTCACATCGGCAGCAAACTCCTCCAGATAGCTCGCGTTGCGCGAGAAGTTGGTCATCTCGCAGGGATCGTTGATCAGGTAACCGTCCTTGCCGAAATACACGCCCTTCGGTGCGTTATTGCCCATCGCCTTGTTGAAGTAGGCGTTGAAACCGACCCAGAAGTTACGACCCGCGGTATGGTCGGAAATGAAATTTTCAAAGGATTTTTCGAACTGTCCGGAAAATACGGCGGACAGGCTGAACGCCGGCGCCTTCTCCAGATAGCGCTTCTCGGAGGAGCTGAAATCCTTCTTCGGCAGAACGATCAGGAGGATCAGCATGACCGAGATGAAGCCGCCGAAAATCACGGCAGGGAGATGTTTATAAAGCTTTTTCATAAGCGAATCCTTTTTCTCGTTACATCAAACAATTTTATCACAAGGGTCTGTCAAAAAACCTCAATCAGAATCGGAAGTAGATAAACGGATTGTAGCTGCCCGCAACTAAGAAGGCGGTGCTCAGGAACAGCACGATACCGCAGTAGACGGTCTGCAGCGCGGGAGCGGCTGCGCTCTCCTTCACCTTCTCATACAGCTTCACGCCCAGCGGGGTGGAAGCGACGCAGGCAATCAGCAGAACCGGCAGGTAGGACATCACGAGAGTCAAAGCGTTGTTGCCGATGACGACGCCGCCGAAGCTGAACATCGATCTCAGCTGTGCCCAGAGCGCCGTCATGCCGCCCATATCGTCGGAGAAGAAGAAGATCACCCAGCCGATGATGATAAAAAACAGCGCGTAAATGTGCTGAACAGCGGCGGGGGCTTTATCGAGCCACTTCTTGAGGATGAACTTCTCGAGCACCAGCAGCAGTCCGAAGTACAAACCCCAGAGGATGAAATTGTACGAAGCGCCGTGCCAGAGTCCGGTCAGGAACCAAACGATCAACAGATTGAGCATCTGGCGCACGATACCCTTGCGATTGCCGCCCAGCGGGATATATACATATTCTCTGAACCAGGTGCCCAGCGAGATATGCCAGCGTCGCCAGAACTCGGTGATGCTCTTGGAGATATAGGGATAGTTGAAGTTCTTGAGGAATTCAAAGCCCAGCATATTGCCCAGACCGCACGCCATATCCGAGTAGCCGGAGAAGTCGAAGTAGATCTGGAAGCTATAGGCGATAATGCCCAGCCACGCGCCGAGCCAGCCGTTATCCTGTCCGGTCGCGCGCATCGCCTCCCACATGGCGCCCATCTGGTTAGCGATCAGTACCTTCTTCGCAAGACCCACGCAGAAGATGCATACGCCCTTGGTGAAGTCGTCGAGGGTCTCTCGGCGGTGGTCGAGCTGATAGGCGACGTCCTTATAGCGGACGATCGGACCTGCGATCAGCTGAGGGAACAGCGATACATAAGTGCCGAAGGTGATCACATTCTTCTGTACCGGCGCCTCACGGCGGTAGACGTCGATCGAGTAGGACATCGTCTGGAAGGTATAGAAGCTGATGCCGATCGGCAACGCGGGGAGATTCGGGATCGGGATGTTGATAAAGGGCAGGAGGTTGAGCGTTTTCAGCACCATGCCCGAGTACTTGAAGAAGCCCAGCATGCTCAGATTGATCACCATCGAGGCGATCAGAAAGCGCTTGGCGACCTTGGGGTTGGAATCGCGGTTCTTGTCGATGAAGTAGCCGCAGGTATAGTCGACGATGGTCGAGATGATCATCAGCGAAACGTAGATCGGCTCGCCCCAGCCGTAGAAGATCAGATTCACCGCGAACAGCAGCAGGTTGCGCCATTTGCGCGGGCAGATATAGTAGCTCAGCAGAACGATCGGCAGATAGACGAACAAAAACAGCAGCGATGAAAATACCATGGGCGAACCCCCTTTCTATCCGGTGAATGGTTTACGTTGAACGGTGAAGGGCGGACTCCGTCCGCACCTGATCGAAAGGATTGACCAATCGGGACAGGATACCGTTCTCTGTTATCCTAAATTAAAACAAGATATTTTTCCTGAAATCCTCGTTGCAGCGGGGACAGTGGATGTGCTGTACGCCGGTGCGCTTCTTGAGGCGGAGCTGCGCCTTGCAGTAGGGACAGCGGACATAGCGGTGGGTCTTGAAGTCCCTCACCTTCATGTACTGGCGCTTGAAGAAGTCGGAAACCGCCGTAAAAATACCGATGAAGCGGTTGTTCTCATACAGGCGCTTATTGATGTTGGTCGACAGCGCCCGCAGAACGGCGAGCAGGATCAGCAGCAGGATGATGACCACCAGGATCGGACTGCGCACGAAAAGGTTGATCAGGTACAGCACGCCCGCAACGACCCAGATACAGGTATTCAGCTTATCGTTGCCGTATCTGCCGTTCATGAACGCGGCGGCCTTTTGCAGAAAATTACGCATATTCTCACCAAAGCCTTCTTGGTTAATTATCAATCAATCTTGGTTAGCCCAATTAACCTATATATTATCATAAAAACAGGGCTTTTTCAAGAAAATAATTTCCGTGCTCTATTGAATATTGCCGAATTAAGAGGTATACTTTTATGCAGAATGACTATTTGGAGAACGGTTAACGGATAACGGTGAACGGTGGAGGGCGGACTCCGTCCGCACCTGATCATAAGGATCGACCGATCGAAGCAGAATCCCGAAACTATTCTCCGTTAACCGATAAGGAGTACTATGAACGAACTCAAAGAACATACGATCCATAACGCCTCGCGGGTGCGGCAGTACATTCTGTCGTTCCTCAAATGGACGCTGATCGCACTGGTGACAGGCGCTGTCGGCGGCGCGCTGGGCGCGGCGTTCCGCTGGGCGATCAACCTCGTCACCGACGTACGCCTCACGAACCCGTGGCTGCATTATCTGCTGCCGGTAGGCGGTCTGATCATCGCCTTTTTGTACCGTGTCACGAAGCTCAGCGGTCACGCGGACACCAACCTCATCATCAACTCCGTACGCGAGGAGGGCAGGGTGCCGCTCCTGCTCGCTCCCGTGATCTTCCTCTCGACCGTGATCACCCACCTGTTCGGCGGCTCGGCGGGTCGTGAGGGCGCGGCGTTACAGCTCGGCGGATGCATCGGCAGCGCGATCGGCAGAGCGGTAAGGCTCAACGAGAAGGATATGCACCTCAGCGTAATGTGCGGCATGTCGGGACTATTCTCGGCGCTGTTCGGCACGCCGCTGACCGCGACCGTGTTCGCGATGGAGGTCATCTCGGTCGGCGTATTCTACTACAGCGCGTTTTTGCCGTGTATCGTGTCGGCGCTGGCGGCGTTCTCGATCACGAATCTCTTCGGGCTTGAGCCGACCGCCTTCGAGGTCACCGTGTACCCCGAGCTGAGCGTACTCAGCATACTCGGCGTGGCGGCGCTGGGTCTTGCGGCGGCGCTGGTCAGCATCCTCTTCTGCGTCGCGCTGGAGCAGACCCATCATTTCGCGGCGGAATACTTCAACAACGAATACCTGAGAACAGCGGTAGGCGGCGCGATCATCGTCGGGCTGACCATGATCCTCGGTATCCGCTACAACGGTATCGGCGGCGACGTCATCGCGCAGGCGATCACCGACGGCAGGGCGCTGCCGTATGACTTTATTCTGAAAATGCTGTTCACCGTCATCACCATCGGCTTCGGCTACAAGGGCGGCGAGATCATCCCGACCTTCTTCATCGGTGCGACGATGGGCGCGACGCTGGCTCCGCTTCTGGGACTTCCCGCGGGCTTCGGCGCGGCGGTCGGCGTGGTAGCGCTGTTCTGCGCCGTGGTCAACTGCCCCATCGCCTCGATCATCCTCTCGATCGAGCTCTTCGGGAGCAGGGGCCTGATCTTCTTCGCCGTGGCGCTGTGCATCAGCTACATGCTAAGCGGCTACTACAGCCTCTACTCGGGTCAGAAGATCATGTACAGTAAGCGCAGGGCTCGCTACATCAATAAAAATGCGAAATAACACATAACAAGAAAGCTCCCTCTGCCGATCATTTTGGCAGGGGGAGCGATTCTATATGGTTGAGATCGCCGCAGTTCCTCGGGAGCTTCGCAACGACATCATATATGCAGCAGGGCGGTGGCGATGCCGAAGTAGACGATCAGGGAGATCGCGTCGACGATGGTGGTGATGAACGGCGACGCCATCACGGCGGGGTCGAAGCCGAGCTTCTTCGCGATCATCGGCAGGGTACAGCCGACGAGCTTCGCGATAAAGATGGTGACCACCATGGTCAGACAGACAACCAGCGCCACGGTGACGGTGATGCCCTCGTTGTGGAGCACCAGACGGTCGAAGAGCATGATCTTCGCAAAGTTCGCGATCGCAAGCGTGATACCGCACAAGAGCGCGACGCGCGCTTCCTTGAATATGACTTTAAAAATATCCTTGAACTCGATCTCACCCAACGAGAGCGCACGGATGACGGTAACGCTCGCCTGAGAGCCGGAGTTACCGCCGGTATCCATCAGCATCGGGATGAAGGCGGAGAGCACCAGAGAGCCCGCCAGGGCGTCCTCAAAGCCCGTGATGATCATGCCGGTGAAGGTCGCGGAGATCATCAGGATCAAGAGCCACGGAATACGCGCACCGTAGGTCTCAAAAACGCCGATACGGTCGTAAGGCTTCTCGGTGTTCGGGGTGATAGCCGCCATTTTCTGGATATCCTCGGTCGCCTCTTCCTCCATGACGTCGATTGCGTCGTCGACCGTGACGATACCGACGAGTCGGTTCTCCTTATCCACGACGGGGAGAGCGAGGAAGTTATATTTATTGAACATCTGGGCGACGACCTCCTGGTCGTCGAGAGTGTTGACCGAGATGACGTTGGTCTCCATGATATTCTCGATGACCTCGTCGTCATCAGAGAGCAACAGCGTCTTGATAGTGACGATACCGATCAGGGTGGAGGACGAATCCGACACGTAGCAGGTGTAGATCGTCTCCTTATCGATGCCGGTGCGGCGGATGCGCTTGATCGCTTCCTCGGCGGTCATCTTGGGGCGGAGGATGACGCACTCGGTCGTCATGATCGAGCCTGCGCTGTCCTCGGGGTACTTCAATATTTCGTTGATCTCCTTGCGCGTTTCGGGGTCCGCCTGACGCAGGATACGCTTGACGACATTCGCGGGCATCTCTTCGATCAGGTCGACCGCGTCGTCGACATACATCTCGTCGATGAGCTCCTTGAGCTCGGTGTCCGAGAAGCCGTGAATCAACAGCTCCTGGGTGTCCTCGTCCATCTCGACGAAGGAATCGGCGGCTGTCTCCTTCGGCAAAAGCCGGAACAGGAGCGCCGTCTTCTCGCTCTGCAGATCCTCAAAAACCGTCGCGATATCGACGGGGTTCATCGTGTTGAGGATGTCGCGCAGGGCGGCATAGCGCTTGTTATCGAGAAGCGTCTGGATCGTCTCGAACAAGCTCACGGTATTTCTTTCCATTAAAAAACCTCCTACGATCGCCTTTCTGCCGCATATAGCCGTGCAGAAGGGCGCAACAAGCTATGGCTGGGGAGCGGGGAGGCACTGTATGGAGGAGAATGGTTATCTATTTAATTTGTCATTCAGACAATAATCAGCAAGACCGAACGCACAGTTGTACCTCGGTCAGCATCTCAACAGAACCCCATCGTCGCCCTCCGGCAGCGCCGCTCGTACTTCCTGCGTCCATTATCTCGCCTCTTTCATTCTGAATTCCTCGGCAGAAGCCGACAGTACTATTATTTTACTCTGCATTGACAAATAAGTCAACGAATTTGTGCATGATTTTTTACAATATTTCGCTTGATTTTATAGCACCAATCCACTATAATGGAAGAACCATCAAAAGAACCATCGATTTTTGGAGAAACAAATGGACGACAAGCTCGAAAAGAAGCTCAAGGAGCTTTTACCATATATTATCATTGAGGCGATCATCTTCCTCTTGATGCCGCTGTTCATGGGACATTCGGCAGGCGTCGCGACCTACCTTGTAGAGGTCGGCGTATTCCCGCTGACGGCGATCGGCTGCGCGGTGTTCTACAAGTTCAAACACAGGCAGAACGACATCTACGTCTGTCTCCTGGCGCCGCTGTTCTATGCGATCTCGGCGCTCCTCTACGGCATGTGGCGCGCCTCGTGGCTCACGGTACTGGTCTACATGGTGAGCTACTTCGTCTGTGGGTATCTGGGGCTGCTGCTGAGCGACATCCTGCTCAGAAACATCGCGAAGAAGGACTCAGCTAAGCCCGTAAAGCCTGAGGAGATCAAACGTCCCCAGCGCAATCCCGAGCGGGTGAATCTTGAGGAGCAGGATGCGCCCGCGCAGAACTTCCGCGCCGAGAATCCCGACGAGGATCATACCCTCGACACCTCGACCACCGACGATGATGTAGAGGCGCTGCTCAACGCGATCCACAGCCGCAAGAACCAATAAACCCGATACCGACGCTCTCCGTTCCCGCGGGAGCGTTTTTCACTGAATACAGAAAGAATTTCCCGATCCGGAACGATTGATATTGACAGCTTTCGCGGTCATACTATATAATGATAAGAGAGTTACCGGAAAGTCATTTTCTGTCATTTTGGAGCGAATTATGTTTCGGAAATTACGCAAGCTGGATGATCGGGTGGTCGAGCGGATGTCGCGGATACACCGTCCGGTTCTGGATAAGATCATGGTGCTGTTCACCTATGCGGGTACGGGCGGCTTCGTCTGGTGGATCCTGTTCATCCTGCCCTTTTTGATCAGTCACCCCTTCCGCCGTACCGGCATCATCCTGACCGCCGCGATCGGCTTCAACTATGTGCTGGGCGAGATCATCATCAAGAAATCCGTCGGTCGCGCGCGACCCTCTACGCTGATCGCCGACGAGGATATGAAGATCCATAAGCCCAAGGATCACTCCTTCCCATCGGGTCACAGCGCATCCTCATTCTGCGCCTTTGCGGTCATGTTCTGGTGCTGTCCCGTGTGGATCTGGCTCCCCGCCCTCGCGCTGGCGGGCGCCATCGCGTTCTCGCGCATGTACCTGAGGGTGCATTACCTCACCGACGTGATCGGCGGCGTGCTGCTCGGACTGCTCGACGGCAGTCTGATGACGCTGTTCTTCCACACTGTCGTCTTTACACAAGGATAACCTCTCCCCTTGCGGCGTTGATTCAGCCGCAAGGGGATTTTTACGCACGGCAACAACAAAAACGCCCTGTCTCTCTCATGAAAGGCAAGGCGGTTTTTCTATACCAAAAAGTATTGTATAAGGTCAATCAGCGGAACAGCTTCGTCAGATAATTATAGTAGCACTGACCCCAGAAGTCGCTGTCGTGTCCGTAGCCGTCGACGTAATCCGTCCGGTTCTTCACGCCCATACCGTTGAGCACATCACGGTAATACAGGGTACAGTCGATATTCCACGGATCCTCGCTGCCGACAGCCATGTAGAGATAGCGCGGGGTGTTCCCGGCAGTCGGCTGAGGGAACTCCTGCATATACGGCGTGTTCCAGAAGGTACCCTTGAAGTACTCGGTCGGGATAACGCCCGTATCGGGCGCGAAGCTGCCGATCCAGCCAAAATCATCCAGCCACTTGAAGCCGATGCACAGGCTCTTGGCGCCGCCCTCGGATACGCCGCCCACCGCGGTATCGACGCGGTCGGTGCTGACGGGATAGGTCGTCTCGATAAAAGGCATCAGGTCGGTACGGATCTCATCGATCAGCTTATCGTAGATGAAGCGAAGCTCCTCGTCGGTCTTGCTGTCCTTATCGGCGCGCTGATCGGTATACATATCGACGCCGACGAGCACCATCGGAACGGTCAGCCCGTCGTGCAGCATGTTGCCATACAGCAGGGTCAGATAGGAATCAGTATCGATATGGCTGTTGTGATCGCCGCCGAAGCCATGCACCACATACAGCACGGGATAAACGGCGTTTTCGTCATAGCCCGCGGGTAAGAGGACATTCACCTGCTTATCGTCCCCCGCAACGGTTGAGTAGTAGGTCACATCCTTCTGCAGCGTACCGTAATCGACATCGGAGTGCTTCTCGAACATCGACTTCGGGATGTCATAGCGGTTATCCTCCGCATAGGGATCAAACGCCGCCTGATCCGCTGTCGCGGCGGGAACGCTCGCCGTATCGGTCGTCGACGCTGTTTGAGGCTTCTGCCCCGCGCAGGCGCTCAGTACAAGCGCACAGCACACAGCAGCACACAGCAGCATTATCAGTCGTCTTTTCATCCTATCACTTCAAATTCGTGCGGAAGAAATCCTCCATCTTATCGAAGGGGATCACATCCACGTTGTCATACAGGTCGGTATGCACCGCGTCGGGAATGATCAGCAGCTCCTTGTTATCGGTATACTTGCTGTCGGCGGTCATATTCGCAAACGCGTCTCTGCCGAAGTAGCAGGAATGCGCCTTCTCGCCGTGCATCACGAGGACGGCGGAGCGGATCTCGTTCGAATACTTCAGGATCGGCTGATTCATGAACGACAGACAGCCCAGCGTGTTCCAGCCATCGTTGGAGTTGAGGGAGCGCTCGTGGTAAGCTCTGCCCTTGTAGTACTCGCTGTAGTCCTTAACGAAGAAGGGGACATCCTCGGGTACAGGGAGCGGCAGACAGCCGCCGCCGCGGGAATAGGCTCCCTTCTTATATTCCTCGGTTCTCAGGTTATTCAGCATGACCTTCTTCTCATGGCGCTTCTCCTCGCTGTCCTCGGAATCGAAGTAGCCGTTCGCGTTCACGCGGGTCATATCGTACATGGTCGAGGCAACGGTCGCCTTGACGCGCGTATCGAGCGCGGCGGTGTTCAGCGCCATGCCGCCCCAGCCGCAGATGCCGATAATACCGATCCTCTCGGGATCGACGTTCTCCTGTACGGAGAGGAAGTCGACCGCCGCCTGGAAGTCCTCGGTGTTGATGTCGGGAGAAGCCATGTATCTCGGCTCGCCGCCGCTCTCACCGGTAAAGGACGGGTCGAACGCGATCGTCAAAAAGCCGCGCTCCGCCATATTCTGCGCGTACAATCCCGAGCACTGCTCCTTTACAGCGCCGAACGGGCCGCAGACCGCGATGGCAGGCAGCTTACCTTCGGCGTTCTTTGGTACATACATATCGGCGGCGAGGGTGATGCCGTAACGGTTGATGAAGGTCACCTTACAGTGATCCACCTTGTCGCTCAGGGGGAAGGTCTTGTCCCATGCCTGTGTCAGTTTCAGTTCTGCTGTTTTCATATTAAGCTCCTCCTTTGATCTGTCGGATCAGGTAATCCAAATTATCTATCCTGCGCTGGCTCTGATGCAGCTCGTCCATCAGCCCGCACCGGCACAGCCGCAGGTACCTTTGCAAGTCATCCGTCTGTCCCGCCGTGTTCAGCCGTTCAGCCGCCTCGATCTCATCCTTTGACAGACCGATCTCGCCGAGCAGCGCCGTCAGCGATTCTATCATCGTATCACGTCCTGTTTATCGCTGTATTTATCTTAACATATTGCATTTTCCTTCGCTAATGGTTATAATGAATATCATGTTATTACTATTACGCATATCATGGAGGCGATTCCGACATGGAGATACGAACCCTGCGCTACTTCCTCGCTGTCGCGCGGGAAGAGAACATGACGCGGGCGGCTGAACTGTTGCACGTCACCCAGCCGACCCTGTCCAAAGCGCTCAAGCTGCTCGAGGAGGAGCTTGGGAAGAAGCTTTTCGAGCGCCACAGCTTCAGCATCTCGCTGACCGATGAAGGGATGCTCCTGCGCGACCGTGCCGAGGATCTGGTCACCATGGCGGACAAGATCGAGCGTGAGTTCCTTACGCTGGACGACATCACGGGCGGCGACCTGTACCTCGGACTGGGCGAATCCTATCAGATCCGCTACCTTGCTCGCGAGATACGCGCGCTGAAGAACCTATACCCGAAGCTCAGGTACCACATCACCAGCGGCGACACCGAGCAGGTCACCGAGAAGCTCGACAAGGGGCTGCTGGACTTCGCCGTGCTGTGCGATACCCCCGACGTAAAGAAGTACCGTTACATCGAGTTTCCCGAGGCGGACGTTTGGGGCGTAGTCATGCCCGAGGACTGTGAGCTGGCACGCAAGGAGCGTATCCGCGTCGATGATCTGATCGGACTGCCGCTGTTCACCTCGGAGCAGTCGTGGAAGAACGATATCCCCCGCTGGTGCGGTGACCGCATCGGCGAGCTGAACCTCGACGGCTCGTTCCGCCTGTCCTACAACGCCTCGATCTTCGTGATGGAGGGGTTGGGATACCAGCTGACCTTCGACAAGCTCGTCAATACCGCGAAGGGCAGCGGGCTGACCTTCCGACCGCTCGAGCCGAAGCTCGAGACCCGCCTGTACCTGATCTGGAACAAGTACCAGACCTTCACCCCGATCGCCGAACGCTTCCTCAGCCGTATCAGAGAAGCCTTCGGCGACAAAAATGAGCACAAAGGGAGAGAATGATATGATCTACATCGGCTGTCACCTGAGCGTGACGAACGGATATGAGGCGATGGGCAGGACGATGCTCGACTTCGGCGGGAACACCTTCGCCTACTTCACCCGCAATCCCCGCGGCGGAAAGAGCAAGGACATCATCCCCGAAGACGCAGCAGCGCTGAAAACCCTGCTCCGTGAAAACCGGTTCGGACCCTTGGTCGCCCACGGCAGCTACACGATGAACCTCTGCGCCGCGAATCCGTCGACCCGTGCAAACGGACTCGATATGTTCGCAAAGGACATGGAGCGGATGAAGTTATTCGAGAACAGTTATTACAACTTTCACCCCGGCGCACATACGGGTCAGGGCGCCGAAAAGGGTATCGCACTGGTCGCCGACGCGCTGAACCGAACGCTTACCGCCGATACAAAGACCGTCATCCTGCTTGAAACGATGGCGGGTAAGGGCTCGGAGATCGGCAGGAGCTTCGAGGAACTCAGGGAGATCATCGACCGCGTCACATTCAGCGACAAACTCGGTGTATGCTTCGACACCTGCCACGTCTGGGACGCGGGCTACGATATTGTCAACGATCTCGACGGCGTACTGACCCGCTTCGATGACGTCATCGGTCTCGATCGGCTGTATGCCGTCCACTTCAACGACAGTAAGAATTCCTGCGGCTCCCACAAGGATCGCCATGAGAAACTCGGCGAAGGATATATCGGGAGGGAGGGGATGAAGCGGATCGTCCTCCACCCTGCCCTTCAGAACAAGCCCTTCATCCTCGAGACCCCCAACGACGACAACGGCTACATCCGCGAGATCCATACCGTCCTTAGATGGATAAACGAGCGCTGACCGTAAGCAACCGCCCCTTTCCCGACACAAGTCGAAAAAGGGGCGGTTTCTTTTAAAATGACGATATTGATTATCCGATGAAGAACTGCGACCAGTAGAGCACGCCGCGGCTCTCATAACAGCCGATACCGATTGCGCTGAACGACGCGGAAAGGATATTCTTCCGATGTCCCTCTGAGTTCATCCAGCCCTGTACCACCTGTTCGGGCGACCTGTAGCCGTAGGCGATATTCTCGCCCGCGGTACGGAACGAAACGCCGAATTGAGTCGCTGCGGAGAAGCAGGAGCTGCCGTCGGGACGTGTGTGCGAGAAGCGCTGCACGATCTCCGTCGCTCTCAGGTGAGCGACCTTCACGGCGCCTTCATCCACGCTAAGCGCCGAAAGACCGTACTTTGCACGCTCGGCGTTGACCAAGCGGAGCACCTGCGCTTCATACGCCGTGTTGAACGTCTCGGACTCCTGCTGCACGGGAACGGTCGGCTCAACGGTCTCAGTAACCGCCTCAGTCGGGATGACGACTGCCTCAGTGGGCTTTACAACAGGCTCGATCGGCTCGATCGGCTCAGTCGGCACAACCGCAGGCTCAGTCGGCTTTATCACAGGCTCATCGGGCTTGACAGCAGGCTCGGGCTCAGCCTCGGAAGGCGGTACGGGTACAGCAGGACAGGGCTTCCCCCGCGAGCAGTCCCCGGCGTTCTTCACGATATCCGTAAGGCAGATACCGCAGCTCTTACAGAGCTTCTCGAGCAGGGCGGAGAGAGCGCAGCCGGAGCCGTCGCAGCGGATCACCGTAACCTTTGTACAAGGGGTTAACTGCGCCGCACTCATGGCGGGCACAGCGCACATCAGTATCATGAAAGCGGACATCACGACCGCTATCGTTTTAGAAAAGAGTTTCATCTTTAGTCCTCCCGGTAATGATGGGCGTCGACGCTTTCGTTTAATTAAACTACTTCTATCATAACGGAGCACATTCATTTTTTCAACGCACAAATTATGGGATTTCCAGACTCTTCCGCCTTCAAAAATGCATGATTGAGCCATAGCTGTAAACAATAACCTTGCAAATATTTGTAAAACCAATTTCGCTTTGGTCAACAAAAACAAGGAGTCTCAAATATGAAAGCTACAGGAATCGTCAGAAGGATCGACGACCTCGGTCGGGTCGTGATCCCCAAGGAGATCAGACGCACCCTGCGTATCCGCGAGGGTGACCCGCTGGAGATATACACGGCTACGGATGGGGAAGTCATCTTCAAGAAATATTCGCCGGTCGGGGAGCTGAGCGAGTTTGCGGCGCAGTACGCCGACGTACTGGCGCGCGTGAGCGCGATGCCGACGCTGGTATGCGACCGTGACCATGTGATCGCAGCGGCAGGCGTGAGCCGTCGGGAGTACCTCGAGCGGCGCATCACCGCATCGCTCGAAAGCTTCATCGAGAACCGCCGCAGCTACTGCGCTGCCCATTCGGGCACCGACGAGGTTCAGCCCGTTGAGGGTCTCAGCCGACCCGCCGCCGTCATCTCGCCCATTATCGCGGCGGGTGACGTGACAGGAGCCGTGGTCATGCTGCGCGGAGACCGCGTACAAACGCCCTCCGACGCGGAGGTCAAACTCGCACGTTCTGCCGCAGAGTTCCTCGGCAAGCAGATGGAAGAATAACAGCGCACCCCTCGGGACATACTGCCTCGAGGGGTGTTTTTCTGTCATATTCATTGTTATTTCGAGCCGAGCGTGTATCTGATCTCGTCCGTCAGGGAATCATGCTCCTCCGGAAGATTCCGGATCGCGTCCTCGGACAGTACCCCGCGAGAGAGCGACGCAGGGAGCTGTCCCGCTTCATCCGCTTCGAGATCGCTTCGGCGCTCGGGGCTGTTGAGGTATGCTTCCGGCAGAGCGATATCCTCCGCGGCGTCCGTATATGCCGACCAAGCTCTGCCGAGCTCCCCTACCGCCTTTTCCGCGCGTTTCAGGGCGTTCTCAGCCGCTTTGATCCTCTCGATCCGCTCCTGCATACGATGACCTCCCGAAATGTTCTGTGATGATTATAAGCAATTTCGGCGGGATTGGCAAGTCGTAGCGACACTTTCATCAGCCCTCTTGCTTTATCGCACGTAATTTGATACAATAACAGGGTAATACTATGACCTGACAGACGGAGGTAGTTATGCTAAACGATAAGTACAGGATTTTCATGAGCGGAACGGACATCCGCGGTATCGCGAGCGAGGGCGTAGAGGGCGAGCCCGTCAACCTGACCGATGAGATCGTCGCACAGATGGCGGACGGCTTCATCCTCTGGGCGTCCGATAAACTCAAAAAGCCCTCTAACGAGCTGACGGTATCGGTCGGCAGGGACTGCCGTATTTCGGGCGAGCGGATCGCCAACACCGTCATCAAGCGGCTCGCCAAGGCAGGTGCAAAGGTGTATGACTGCGGTCTCGCGTCCACCCCGTCGATGTTCATGACGACGGTCGACCTGAGCTGTGACGCGGCGGTACAGATCACCGCCTCCCACCACCCCTTCAACCGCAACGGACTGAAATTTTTCACCCGCGGCGGCGGCCTGGATCACGAGGATATCGAGGCGATCCTGCTCCATGCGCAAAACGGTGACAAGCCCGAGGCTTATACCGGCGGCGTAGTATCGCCGATCAACTATATGGAGAACTACTCGGCACACCTGCGCGAGCTGATCAAGCGCGAGGTAAACGCCGAGGACTACGACCACCCGCTCAAGGGCTTCCACATCGTCGTGGACGCGGGCAACGGCGCGGGCGGCTTCTACGCCTCCAAGGTGCTCGATCCCTTAGGCGCCGATACGAGCGGCTCGCGGTATCTCGAGCCCGACGGCATGTTCCCGAACCATGTTCCGAATCCCGAGAACGCGCAGGCGATGCAGTCTATCTGTGAGGCGGTACTGGAGAGTAAAGCCGACCTCGGCGTAATCTTCGACACCGACGTTGACCGCGGCGGCGCTGTCGACCGTTTCGGCAAGGAGATCAACCGCAATCGCTTAGTCGCGCTGGCGTCGGTTCTGGCGCTCGAGAACAACCCCGGCGGCACCATCGTCACCGACTCCATCACCTCGACGGGGCTGAACACCTTCATCGAACAGCACCTCCACGGTAAGCACTACCGCTATCGCCGCGGCTACAAGAACGTCATCAACAAGGCGATCGAGCTGAAATCGCAGGGTATCGCCGCGCCGCTGGCGATCGAGACCTCGGGTCATGCCGCGATGGAGGAGAACTACTACCTCGACGACGGCGCGTATCTGTGCACCAAGATCATCATCAAGAACGCGCAGCTCAGCCGGCGCGGCGAGAGCCTCGAGAGCCTGCTCGCCGACCTCAGGGAGCCCAAGGAGGAAAAGGAGATCCGCATCAAGATCACCGATAAGGACTTCAAGGCGACGGGTCAGCGCGTGATCGACGCGCTCGAGAAGTTTGCCGAGAGTCAGCAGGACTGGCACATCGCGCCCGACAACCGTGAGGGCATCCGCGTCAGCTTCGACAAAGACGGCGGCGACGGCTGGTTCCTCTTACGCCTCTCCGTCCACGACCCCATTCTGCCGCTGAATATCGAGAGCGACAGTGAGGGCGGCGTCGGGATCATCGAGGAAAAGGTCATGGGCTTTCTCAAGACACAGGACGGTCTTGCGCTGTAATACAGCACTGCTTTAAAACCACAAAACCTTGTAACCTTCTGTAAAGATTCTCACTAAATATGCCGTTCTTAATTCCCAAGCGGCAATAACAGTTAAAAATTTGACATAATGCTTGACAAAGCGCGATAATACTAATAATATGGATGTGTAATATGAAGCGGCATGCTGCCTCATATCATCGCACACGTATCTGATTAGGAGGAGACACACATGGTATTAGAAAAGATTAAGGTTATCCTTGCGGAGCAGTTCGACGTAGAAGAGGATTCTCTGAAGAACGATACCGACCTGCAGGATGATCTTGGCGCGGATTCTCTTGATGTCGTAGACCTGCTGATGTCCATCGAGGACGAGTTTGAGATCGAGATTCCCGATGAGGAGATCGAGAATATCCGTACCGTAGGCGATCTTGTCAATTACATCGAAGCCAACATCTGATCGGCAGAAAGAATTAGGGCGGCAGCAGCCGCCTTATTTTTTTTGCGCTTTTTTCAAGGTGAACACCCATTATGCCGCAATGAAGCGTTTCCGATAACCCCGTAGGGGTCGAATTTGAGGAGTTGTCCAAATCTTTGATTTGGTTTACAACTCCCATGCAACAGCGCTCCATCGTCGTCGCTCGCCGTTCTCGGTAAGGTCAGCCTTAATCGGCTAACCTTTGACCTCGTGTGGCGACTCCTCCTCTCCCCGCAACTCGGGAAGTTTCGGGGGCCCCTTAGTCAGCGATTGGCTAAGCGCCACTGCGATTCGACCCGATCGCGGAGCGACACCGATGAAGCCTTTCCGATAACCCTGTAGGGGGTCGGCTCCCAAGACGACCCGCGTCCCGCGAGGGACGTTCACGGAGCGACGAGATTGAAACGCTTTTGTGTTATCGCCCTGCCGACGCAGGACGAACGGGCTGAATAAATTCAGCCCCCAGATTGTAGAAAAACCTAAAAAACCTTCCTTTGGGAAAGGAAGGTGCCTCCGCAAGGAGGCGGATGAATTGTATTGATTGTTTGAGCGAAGCGAGTCACATTCATTCACGTTGGTGTTCAGAACCGAGGTAATATGAGGGTTTCTCCCTTCGGTCGATCAATTCATGCAATTCCTCAGTCCCCTTTCGGGGACAGCTCCCTTTACCAAAGGGAGCCTTGGAAATCGACTACTCATATATTTTATGATACTTTTTCGACAAGCTGCGGGCTGAATAAATTCAGCCCCTACAACTCTATGCAACGTTTAATAAACTCCTAACTCCTCATTCCTAACTCCTCATTCCTAACTCCTCATTCCTAACTCCTCATTCCTAACTCCTCATTCCTGATTCACAATTCACCGTCACGCTTTTCGGGGTGTGGGCTTTTACCGTCATCCACCGTCACAGCGGAGACGCCGTCATGTAACGTACCGTTCATCGCGTAAAATCTTACAATTATCTCTGTCGGTTGCATAAAAATATACAACTTTCCCGCGTGAAGCGTCATGGTTAAGGGAGACACTCCCTCTGCTGCGGCAGATAACCATGAAAGGATGATTTGATGGAAAAGGACTTTGCAGATACGAAAGAGCGCTTCACACAGGCGTATGATGAGTATAGCGAGCTTAACCGGGAACCGCCGAGACTGACGACCTTCAACAGCGAGCAGCTGTGCGATACGCGGCTGAACCGCGTGGGGTATGTGGTCAAGGATTTTCTGCGTCCGGGGCTGGCGGTACTGGCAGGCTCGCCGAAGGTCGGCAAGAGCTGGATGGTACTGCACCTATGCATGCAGGTCGCTAAGGGAGAGCCATTCTGGAGCATGAATACACAGCAGGGCTCGGTACTGTACGTCGCGCTGGAGGACAGCATGGAGCGCCTGCAGGAGCGTATATTAAAGATCACGGACAGCTTCAGCGAGAGCCTGCACTTCGCGCTCAGCTGCTCGGGACTGGATGACGAGCTGGAGGAACAGCTCCGGACGTTTGTCAGCGAACACGCCGACACCCGACTGATCGTGCTGGATACCTTTCAGAAGATCCGTGCACAGGTCAGAGAGATGAGCTATGCCAACGATTACAGCGAGGTCAGCCGTCTCAAGCAGATCGCCGACGAGCTGGGTATCTGCATCCTGCTGGTGCATCATACCCGCAAGCAGGCTGACAACGACTTTATGAACGAGATATCGGGTACCAACGGTATCGCGGGCTCCGCCGACACCTTAATGGTACTCAAAAAGGAGAAGCGCGCCGCGCGCCGCGCCACCCTCTCCTGTACCGGCAGAGATATCGTTGACAGGGAGCTGGGGCTCGAGTTTGACCGTGAGGCTTTTGTCTGGACGGTCAAGAGCGATTCTTTTGAGCCGCAGGAGGATGAGATGCCCCAAGAGCTGTGGCTGTTGGTCGCTTTTATGATGACTAAGGGTTATGTCTACGCCTCGGTAACGGACTTCACCGCCGATTTCTGTCAATCAACAGGAGCGGTGATCCAGCCGAACCACCTCAAGCGTCTGATGAACCGCTATCGCTATCAGCTGGAGGATGAAGGGCTGAGCTTCGCGTCTATCCGCCGGGCGAAGGCACGGATGATCGCCGTTAGCTATTATAAGGAAGAAACCTCCGACGCTGTGCAGCAAACAGAAGCACGGAACCCTGACGGTGACCCCGCTGTGACGGTGGATGACGGTAAAATCCCACACCCCGAAAAGCGTGACGGTGAATTGTGAATCAGGAATGAGGAGCTAGGAATGAGGAGTTAGGAATGAGGAGTTAGGAGTTTATTAAACGTTGCATAGAGTTGTAGGGGCTGAATTTATTCAGCCCGTTCGTCCTGCGTCGGCAGGGCGATAACACAAAAGCGTTTCAATCTCGTCGCTCCGTGAACGTCCCTTGCGGGACGCGGGTCGGCTCCCAAGCCGACCCCTACAGGGTTATCGGAAAGGCTTCTGACCCCCTTCCGCCGTGCGAAAAAACGCCATTTGCGCAAGAAAAGCCCATTCCCATGCGGTTTTTGAGGTTCAAAAACCACTTTTGGCGATTTAGACAGGATTGCTCCGCATCGTCGACTCAAACTGGATAAAGCGCACAGAATCGCCTCGTTTTGATGCCATATCGGAATAATAATTCACGCAGTTTACAGCGTTATGCACAAAATATTTCATCATCAATTATTAATAATCCACACGCTTTTGGCATGTTGTACAAAGAGAATCAAATTTTATTGTTGACTTTCACGAAAAAGAGGTTATAATAATGACTGTCAAATGAAGTTGTCGAGTTGAGGCGTGCGGCCAAGACGCCTTCGGTCGGCAGACAGTTTGACTCTCAAAGTGCTATCCACTACTTTTTTCATGTTAATTTAAATCCTAAAGCGAAGAGGACGCTCCACTCGGGAACGTCCTTTTCGCTTTTCTGCATATTCCGCCTTTTCCTTACATATCCTAATACCATCAGATAACGGAAAAGGAGTCAATCACCATGACTATCGTAACCACATGGGATAAGGTCAAGACCTATCTCCTCTCTATCCTCGTGCCGCTGGTATCGGGCGCGCTCGTCGGGCTGCTGACCTCGGGTTCGATGGACTACGCCGCCCTCGAGAAGCCGCCGCTCGCCCCGCCGTCGATCCTCTTCCCCATCGCGTGGAGCTTGCTGTACCTGCTGATGGGTATTTCACACGGCATCCTCAAGGTCAACGGACTCAGCGACAGCTACACCGAGATCCCTTACTACGCCCAGCTGATCGTCAATCTGCTCTGGCCGGTGCTGTTCTTCGTGTTCAAGTGGCGGCTGCCGGCGTTCATCTGGATCGTCACCCTCGATATCCTCGTCATCACGATGGCGGTTCGCTTCTATAAGCGGCATCATACAGCGGGATTGCTCCAGCTGCCGTATATCGCGTGGGTGCTGTTCGCAAGCTACCTCAACCTCGGTATCTACCTCTTGAACGGGTAGAGAACAGAGGGCGAGCGATTCAGCCCCTCAGCTTGTCGAAAAAGTATCATAAAATATATGAGTAGTCGATTTCCAAGGCTCCCTTTGGTAAAGGGAGCTGTCCCCGAAAGGGGACTGAGGAATTGCATGAATTGATCGACCGAAGGGAGAAACCCTCATATTACCTCGGTTCTGAACACCAACGTGAATGAATGTGACTCGCTTCGCTCAAACAATCAATACAATTCATCCGCCTCCTTGCGGAGGCACCTTCCTTTCCCAAAGGAAGGCTTTTTAGGTTTTTCTACAATCTGCGGGCTGAATAAATTCAGCCCCTACAACTCTATGCAACGTTTAATAAACTCCTAACTCCTCATTCCTAACTCCTCATTCCTAACTCCTCATTCCTAACTCCTCATTCTTAACTCCTCATTCCTAACTCCTCTCTCCTAACTTTCCGAAAAAACATACTTATGCATCAAGTAGAAAAATATTGACAAGCAGTCGGCTGACGTTGTAAAATACCAGTAATAGTATAGTAAACGTTAGGAGGTTAACTATATGAAAAAAGTATTGGCTATTTTACTGATGCTCCTGCTCGTGACGGGCACGGTACCCTTTATGAGTGCCGCTGCCGCCGAAGAAAAGGGCGTTCCCGCAGCGTTTTCCGCCCTACCGGCTCTCTACGTCCACGCGGTCAGCGACTCTTCCGACATGGAAGCGTGGCAGGCATGGCAGAGCGTCCACGACGAGGACTTCAACGTCGAAAAGCCGAACGAGAAGTACTTCTTCCTGCCCTCGTCCGCCGCAAGCAACACGATCGACGTCTATAACGGCTACGATCAGACGGTCACGGTAAACAGCGTCGCGATCGCCGCGCACACCACCGAGGCTATCCCCTATGCTGCTAACACCGCCTACACGGTCACCGCGGGCGGCAGCAGCTACACCCTCAGGATGATGAACTCGAACGCAGAGGCGGCGGTATACATCAACAACCCCGACGCCGACGGTGCAGGCACCGACCTGATGACCTATCTCAACGCAGATAAGGCGAACAGTGCCAAGGCAACCGGCGCGATCGTCACTCCCGACGGCGCGATCGACAACACCACCGTAAAGAAGATCAAGGGCAGAGGCAATACCTCGTGGGACAAGCCCAAAAAGGGCTACAACATCACCTACGATAAGAAGGTCGGTATCGCGGGCATGGAGAAAAACAAGAAGTACTCCATCCTCCCGAACTACCAGGACGACTCCCTCTCCCGCAACCGCATCCTGTATGATCTGTCCGACGCGGTCGGTATGCCCTACGCCTCCGACTCGCGCTACGTCGACTTCTACGTCAACGGCTATTACTGGGGCTCCTACCTGATGTGTGAGAAGGTCGAGCCCGGCAGCCTTGTACCCGAGGTCTCCGACGACGGCTACCTCAACGAGGACGGCACCATCAAGGAGGACTTTCCCTTCATCGCCGAGGTCGACGCGAGTGCCGGCGACGATGACTACTGGGTCAGCGCCAGCAATCTCAAAATCACCATCAAATCCCCCGAAATCGACCCCGGTCAGCCCGGTTATGACGAGGTCAAGAACTACGTCAAGACCAAGTTCACCGCCTTCTACAATGCTACCTCCGCAACCGGTGATCTCGCGGCGGTTGCCGACGTCGAGTCCGTTGCGAAGCTCTATCTCATCAACGAGCTTGGCAAAAACTGGGACAGCGGCGTCTCCAGTACCTTCTTCACCTATAAGCAGGATGAGAACGGCGTCTACAAGTTCTACGGCTCGCCCGTATGGGACTATGATAACTCGCTCGGCAACGCGGTCGGCGTAGGCTGGGATCTGAGAACCATCGGTGTGACCGATTATGAGGAATACACCGGCTGGTGGTGCCAGCACAAGGGCAAGAGTTCCGCAAGCTCCAAGCGCTCCTCCAATATCATCGCGCGTATTTCCCGCAACCAGCAGATCGCAGCGATCGTACCGCAGATCTGGTTCGAGGACTTTATCCCCGCGTTAGAGCATTTCTCCGGCGAAGCGATCGATCAGAAGATCGACAGCGAGCTTTACACAAAGGATTATTATTATAATCTGATTGAAAAATCTGCCGAGATGAACTACAAGAGCGGCTGGCTGCTGAACACCGGAAGCTGGATCGCCGATCATTCGAGCCTCAACAAGGCGACCTATGATAAGGATACGCAGAAGATGGTCGTCGCATCGACCGCTACCCGCTACGGTCAGAACTTCACCGACATGTACAACTATGCCGCTGACTGGATGCTCAGCCGCGCGGCGTGGCTCTCCGAGCAGTACGCACCCAACTACACCCCCTCGACCCTGCTCGGCGACGCAAACCTCGACGGTGAGGTGGACACCATCGACGCGACCATCATCCAGCGTTATAATGTAAACATCGTCACGCTCAGCGATGAGGCGAAGAACGCCGCCGACATCGACCGTGACGGCGAAGCGGACATCGTCGACGTCACATGGCTGTTGCGCTGGTCTGTCGGCGTTTCCGTTCCTTATGCGATCGGCAAACCGATCAGATAACGGATCACAGACACAGATCCGCCAACTAACGAGTCGATCATAATTCTTCCTTTTTGATCCCGAATGAAGGGACCCTCTCTTACGGAAAGCAGCTCAATCCCGGGCTGCTTTCTGTGTTGAGGTTGAAAAGTTACCGGAAGTATGCTACACTGAGAGCGATGAAAACAGTCGGAATCAGGAGTGTCAACGATGAAAAAACACTATGTTCAATACCTCACGCAGGCGGCGATGATCGCGGCGATTTACGCCGTGCTGACCATCGCGCAGAACCTGCTGATCCCCGGTTCCGCCTCGATGGCGGTGCAGTTCCGCGTCGCGGAAGCACTGACGGTACTCGCCATCTATACCCCTGCCGCGATCCCCGGACTGACCCTCGGCTGTGTGCTCGCCAATATCAGCTCGGTCACGGCGGGTCTGGGCTTCTACGACATGATCTTCGGCTCGATCGCTTCGCTGCTCGCGGCGATCACCATGTACTTGCTCCGCAACGTGCGCGTCAAAGAGATCCCCGTACCGGCGCTCCTGATGCCCGCATTGTTCAACGGACTGATCATCGGCTTCGAGATCGACTTCTTCTTCATCGGCAACCTGCACTTCAACATGGCGGACTTCATGATACAAGGCGGCTTGGTCGCCGTCGGGGAACTGGCTGTACTCATCGTGCTCGGCATCCCGCTCTGCATCCTGCTCAACAGGAAGGGCGAACAGATGGGCATCGTGCCGAAACGGAAGTCATAATCGACTGCCGAAAACCGTTTTCCGCTCACTATCCCCGCCTCTATACAGTACTCGGATGCGACGATCGGAAAGATATTTTAAAGATTTTTCAAAATTCGCTTGCATTTATTCGGAAGATGTGGTAAGATATCTCTTGCAGTAAAAAACTGTATCCGGGTGTAGCGCAGTTTGGTAGCGCGCTTGAATGGGGTTCAAGAGGCCGCTGGTTCGACTCCAGTCACTCGGACCACGGAGGGAAGTTTTCGAACTTCCCTCTTTTTTATGCCAACTTTACTCAAAATGGCTTAAACAGTGACTTTACGCGGATTTTCAAAGTCATTTTAGGGTCGTTTGGGATAAGGAAAAGTAAGGAAACTCACACTCAAAATCCGATTTTTTGACCGATTTTGCAAGCCTGATTTTTGAAAAAACGCTGAAAACCGTCAAAATCGAGGTTCCTGTTTTTTATCTTTTTGGGTTTTGCTCCTTTGATTTCAACCGAAATCGCACAATTTACAAAGCGTCCCGCCCGGAATTATAATAACATAAAGGCGAAAAACCGAATATTCATCTGACGAAGCGTTCACTTCATTTTCGAAGTGGGCGCTTTTTTCATTTCCGAAAAGTTTCGGAATCTCGTAATCAATTTAAACTTAAGGAGGAATTTATTATGACAAGAACAAGTGATTTTTCGCTCCCGAAGTTCGAGGACATCTTCTCGACGCAGGAGGAGCGTGACGAAGCAAAGCTCGACAAGATCAGGGATATCCCGCTGTCGGAGATCGACAGCTTCCCCGACCATCCGTTTCATGTGCGTGACGATGAGGATATGCTGCAGCTGGTCGAGAGCATCAAGGAACACGGCGTGATGACGCCCGCTGTTCTCCGATTGAAGGAGGACGGTCGCTATGAGCTGGTGGCAGGACATCGCCGCAAGCGTGCCTGTGAGCTGGCGGGACTGGATACCCTGCGCTCCGAGGTCAAAGATCTGACCCGTGACGAAGCGGTCGTCTATATGGTAGAAAGCAACTTTCAGCGGACTGCCATCTTGCCGAGCGAGAAAGCGTTTGCTTATCGGATGCGTTATGAAGCAATGAAGAGACAAGCAGGCAGACCGGCTAAAGGAAATTCGTCCCCAGTGGGGACAGATTTTCGTAGCGACGAATTATTGTCTCAGGAAACCGGTGACAGCAGGAATCAAATCCACCGTTACATCCGCCTCACCTACCTCATCCCCGAGTTGTTGAAGCTGGTAGATGAGGGCAGGATGAAGATGCGCCCGGCTGTGGAGCTCTCCTACCTCAATCCGTATTATCAGCAATTCGTTCTGGACGAAATCGAGCTCAACGAGTGTACGCCGTCTCACGCTCAGACCATCCGTATGCGAAAGCTCGCGGATGAGCACGCCCTGGATGCGGACATTATCTCCGACATCATGTCGGAAGAGAAACCGAATCAGAAAACGGAGCGGCTGGCATTTAATGCCGCGAGGGTAAGAAAGCTCCTGCCGGATGACTTACCGAAAGAAAAGACCGAGGATTTCATCTGCGAGGCGATCACCTTCTACCGCAAGTATCATCGTGAGCGTTCTGCCCGCAGTTCCGATCGGGATGCGCGCTGAAAATCTGCGATTATGATTTTTGCAACGTTGTTATTCTCTCGGAAAGTCACTACAATGAGCTTATCACAAAACGAAGGGAGAATAAATGATGGGAATTACTTATACGCGACAGGGTGATTACAATCTGCCTGACCTGACCTTGCCCGAACAGCCAAACGTCGAGCTCGGCGTTTATGCACAGATGCGGCGGAGATTCCTCCGTGATTATCACAGAATCCTGTACTACAATCTCCTGACGCACTGTGCGCTGACTCAGCACCTTTACGATATCGAACAGGCTGCCATAGATATGGAGGAACGACTCATCCGTCAGATGGCGGATCAGCAGAAAGTGACCGAAGCGATGAAAGCGCAGAATCAAATGATGTGGGTTCAGAAGATGAACAACATCCGCAACGCGGCGCGGGAGATCGTTCTGCGCGATATCATCTACGCCGTATAACACAGCAGGAGCAGGCACTCGCCTGCTCCTGCAATCATATCATTTTGTTTCGGACAGTAACAAATCAAGAAGTCATTAAGTCGACACACCCGTCGAGGAGGTCAACATGAAAAAGTATCACATCTATCTTACTTATGATGAACGACAGGAGATCGTTTACGCCCTGATGGATAAAAGAAACGACCTGATCCGAACCGGTCATTACACGGATGCCGTTGACGAGATTATAGACAAAGTGGTCAACGCAAAGATCAAGAGAGTGAGGGTCGTTCACAACAACGGATCAATAACGAAATGAACAACAGTCGCTTGTTAACACAGGTGGCTGTTGCTTTATATAATACTAACCGTCATTAAATCAAAAGCTTGCAAGGTTTATAATCAATACTAGCGTACTATCTCTCAGAATACGACGTAAGAGCTTTTCATGAGTTGGGGTATGAGACTCAGAGTGAAGGTTTCCGTAAGATAGGAGAACGCTTTCAGAAAAAGGATAGTTATCTCAGGCGATTAAGAGATGAATATGATGTATTGACTTCCAATCACCGTAACGGTCAGAGGAATCGTCCTCCGAGAAAGCGGATAATAAATACATGCCAATACTTATCAGGTTTTACGTTTGAAGAACTGACTGATATGGTCAGGGCTTTCATAGAATCTGGTACAGGTTACGTAACCAGCGATTCTCCGGAGGCAGAGATACAGGACGATAGCTCTTTACCGGAAATGACTGAAGAGCAGATCGAAAGTATTATTAACTTCAAGGATGCTGGTACAGACGTTGTTGTCACTGGTTCGTCAAGACGCCGAGTATATAATACGACTATTATTAGACAACTGAAGAGGCTTTACAGAGGACAATGCCAGTTATGTGGTTGTCGTCCCCTCGATGAGTATAATGCGGATATTACTGAAGTGCACCATATCAGTTATTTCAGTGATTCTCTTAACAACGATTCATCGAATCTGATAGTTTTATGCCCGAATCATCACAGATTAATTCATAAGATGAATCTGGTTTTTGATCGTGACAATATGGCGTTTATTACTGATGATGGGCAGCAAATCAAAGTATTACTTAATCTCCATTTATCTTAACATACAGAGAATTAGGATCCAGCAGGAAAGGCGGTAAGCACTGCAATGAAATGGACATTTTTTCCGAAAAACAAAAGGATCACAGATGATATGTTGTAGGTCGTCGAAGCATTTCAAGAGAATGATGCTGCAATCTGCTCTGATACACATACACTTGTCAGTGACGAGGTGTTACAGTCTGTATCGGAAAGCCTTGAGAATATCGGTTACACAGTTGAAAAAAGCAAAAGAGATAAAGATAAAATCAAGATTCCGGTCCTGTATGGAGAATGCGGAAAACCATCATTGAATTTCGAAGCTGACGCATTCAATGGTGGTACTAAAATCGTGATTGAAGTCGAAGCTGGCTGCGCCGTAACGAACTATCAATTTCTGAAAGACTTTTTCGAAGCTTGTTGCATGGATAGTGCAGAGTACTTGTGTATCGCGGTCAGGTTACAATATAAAGCCAGCGCAGATTACAGAAAAGTATGTGACTTCTTTGAAGCAATGTATGCAAGTAACAGGTTTCAGGTCCCGCTGAAAGGAATTCTGGTTATCGGATATTGATAAATCATGAAGGTTTGTAATGGTTGAAGTAGTAGCGGCGCTGATATGGGATGGGGAGAGGTTCCTTATCTGTCAGCGGCCGGCGCATAAGGCGCGGGGACTATTATGGGAATATGTCGGCGGCAAGGTCGAAGAGGGAGAAACAAAGGAAGAAGCTCTCATTCGGGAGTGCCGGGAAGAGTTGGGAGTGACTATCACCGTAGGAGATGTCTTTATGGATGTGGTACATGAGTACCCTGACATCACGGTTCATCTTACATTGTTTCACGCCAAGATTACCGAGGGTACGATCCAGCTATTGGAGCATAACGCCGTCGCATGGATCTCCCCTGCCGAGATCCCGAACTATGCCTTCTGTCCTGCTGACAAGGAGATCAACGCAAAGATCATAAAAAATTATCAATAATCATAATACAATCATTATTATGAGATCGCGGCTGTTTTGCCATGAATGATTAAGCTGCATCTATTATCCTGCCGTCGGGTTCACACTCGGCGGCCTTTCCGTTTTTCAGCATTGAAAATAGTGAAAAAATAGTGAAATTATTGTGGCGTTTTTGTTTTGGATGTGATATAATAATCTTAATGTTGTGAGGTGTTTTTATGATCAAAGTACCCCTGACAAATGAAATACTGAAATATATCACAGAGATCGACAAGAATCGGTATACGGTCTCTTCTGTCAAGCTGTCAAAGTCGGTCGCGAACAGGCTCCGCAAGAATTCCAAAAAGAAGAGCTCCTATGCCTCCAACAAGATTGAGGGCAATCCCCTCTCGGAGCAACAGGCGAATGACGTCATCGACGCCGACGAGCACAAGCATTTTTTGAAGCCCGAGCAGGAGGTTCGCAACTACTTTCTGGCTTTGGATCACCTCGAGCAGCAGGCAAAGGAAAAGGCGCCGTTCTCTAAAGAGCTGATTCTATCCGTTCAAAAGCTCGTTGAGAAAGGCGCGTCCAAAGAGAAGATCGGGCTGAGAGGCGCTACGCCGCCCGGCGTATTGTTCGCTGTGTACGATTCGCAGAGCGGCACTCCCGATTATATCCCGCCGGAGTATTGCGACGTTCCCGATTTGTTGGATGAGCTGGTAGAGTATGTCAATTCAACCGACGATCATCCGCTGATTGTGGCAGCGGTCGTGCATTATCAGCTGGTCACGATCCATCCGTTTGAGGACGGAAACGGCAGAACCGCCCGTCTGCTGTCAGGCTATATTCTGGACATCAACAGCTACGGCTTCAACGGCATCGGCTCGCTGGAAGAATACTTTGCCTACGATGTAGACGAATATTACAGTTCTTTGCAAATGGGGCTGCCGGCACTCTACTATTCAGGCAGAGATAACCCGCCGCATCCGGAGATCTGGATCAACTACTTTTTGCGTATGGTACTGCTGTATTCCAACAAAGTTCGCGAGTTATCGGACGCGTCGAGCGCGGATGAGATCAGCGGCAGCCTGTCGTATCTCAAACCGAGAGAAAAGGAACTGCTGCTGTTCCTTCTGAAACGGTATCCTAGAGAGTTCACGCCTATCGAGGTCAGCCGTGAGATCGGCGTTACCAATAAAACGGTAATCAACCGTTTAGCGGCATTGGTGAAGAATGGTTTTGTCGAGCCGATCATGGTACACGAACGCATCCGAAGCTATCAGCTCAGCGACTTTGCAAAGCAGAACGAGAAAAAGATCGTTCAACAAATATGAAAAAATGATATTCTATTGCTACGGTGATAATGGATAGGACATAATAAACTTGGTGTGATTTCATCAGTTAGAACCAAAAAGACATTTACACATTACGGATCAGACGACAGATTGTTTTATGAATTCCGCGTTTGTCGATAAGATGTTACGATAAACCACACAAAAAAGCTGAGGGCAAGGCTATGATCATTCTGATAACCGGTGCGGTCACGATCACAGAGAGAACAGGAGAACCAATCAAATGATATTATACACAGAGCGTTTGATCCTCCGTCCGTGGGCAGATTCGGACGCGGAGAGCTTATATGAATACGCGCGGGATGACCGTGTCGGGCCCATTGCGGGATGGCCGGTGCATACGAGCGTGGAGAACAGCCGCGAGATCATCAGAACCGT
>CAMVDB010000014.1 GCA_947166135.1 uncultured Clostridia bacterium
ACGACAAGCCTGACGTAGAGGCGGCAAGAGCCGCATTCGACGCGCTGAGCGACGAGCAGAAGGCTCTTGTTACACCCGAGACCCTTGAAAAGCTGGCTGCCGCTGAGCAGAAGATCGCCGACCTTGAAGCCGTAAAGGATGTTGAGGACACGATCAGCGCTCTGCCCGCAGTTGAGGACATCACCCTCAACGACAAGGACGCTGTTCAGGCTGCAAACGACGCTTTTGCTGCACTGACTAACGAGCAGGTCATGATGCTTGACGGCGATCTGTTCGACAAGCTCCGTGACGCAGCGGAAAAGATCGCCGACCTCGAAGCCGCCAAGGCTGTAGATGATCAGATCAACGCCCTGCCCGCTGAGATCACTCTCGACGCTAAGGCAGACGTAGAGGCGGCAAGAGCCGCATTCGACGCCCTGACCGACGATCAGAAGAATCTCATAGACAGCGAGACCATCGCTAAGCTCACAGCCGCCGAGAAGGCGATCGCCGACCTCGAAGCCGTAAAGGCTGTTGAGGACACGATCAGCGCTCTGCCCGCAGTTGAGGAAATCACCCTCAACGACAAGGACGCTGTTCAGGCTGCAAACGACGCTTTTGCTGCACTGACTAACGAGCAGGTCATGATGCTTGACGGCGATCTGTTCGACAAGCTCCGTGACGCAGCGGAAAAGATCGCCGACCTCGAAGCCGCCAAGGCTGTAGATGATCAGATCAACGCCCTGCCCGCTGAGATCACTCTCGACGCTAAGGAAACCGTAGAAGCGGCAAGAGCCGCATTCGACGCGCTGACCGACGATCAGAAGAATCTCATAGACGGCGAGACCCTCAACAAGCTCACCGCTGCCGAGACTGTCATCGCCGACCGTGAGGCGGCAAAGGCTGTAGAGGATCAGATCAACGCCCTGCCCGATCAGATCACCCCCGAGAATAAACAGACCTTCATGGATGTAAGCTCCGCTTTCATCGGCCTGTCACACGCTCAGGAAGAATATCTCTCCGAGGAAGCGATGAACAAGGTCAACAACGTGCTTCTTGCGAATTACTTCGTAACCGGCGCCGACCAGCTGCCCGAGGAGATCACCCTGAATGACAAGCAGTCAGTTACTGAGCTCAGAAGCTACTACGATGATGCCGACGACGACGTAAAGGCGCTCATCTCCGACGAGTATATGAACAAGCTCCTTTCTGCCGAGAAGGCAATCGCCGACCTCGAAGCCGTAAAGGTTGTTGAGGACATGATCAAAGCTCTGCCCGCAGTTGAGGACATCACCCTCAACGACAAGGACGCTGTTCAGGCGACATACGACGCTTTTGGCGCACTCACCGACGATCAGGTATTTTTGCTTGACGGCGACCTGTTTAACGATCTCCTGGATGCACTGGATAAAATCCAAGACCTCGAAGCCGCAAAGGTTGTTGAGGACAAAATCAACGCTCTGCCCGACGTCATTCTTCTCGAAGATAAGGCTGACGTAGAAGCCGCTCGCGCCGCTTACGACGCACTCGAGCCCGAGCAGAAAGACCTGATTGACCTTAGCGTTGTTGAAAAGCTCGAAGACGCCGAGGAAGTAATCGCTGACCGCGAGGCGGCAAAGGCTGTTGAGGATATGATCAACGCCCTGCCGACCGAGATCACCCTTGCCGATAAGGCGGCTGTTGAAGCGGCAAACGAGGCTCGTTTGAACCTGACTCCCGCACAGGCGGATTATCTCACGTTCAGCGCTATCGACACGCTGTTCAAGGCTCTGGATAAGATCAATGATCTCGAAGCCGCACAGGACGTTGATAACGTGATCGACGCCCTGCCCGAGGTTGATGACATCACCCTCGACGACAAGGAAGCTGTCGAAGCAGCAAGAGGCTATTATGACGGCTTAGACGACGCTGCTAAGGCGCTTGTCGGTGATGATACACTGGATAAGCTTGAGGCCGCCGAGAAGAAGATCGCCGATCTCGAAGCCGCAAAGGCTGTTGATGACATGATCACCGAACTGCCCGATAAGGACGACGTGACCGTTGCCGACACCGGCGAGATCATCGCAGCCCGCGCCGCATACAACGCGCTGACCGATGATCAGAAGGCTATGGTCGACAAGGATACGCTCGATAAGCTGACTGCCGCAGAGACCGCGGTCATCAATGCACTGACCGACGCGTTTGCTGCCGCACAGATCAGCACGCAGATCAACAAGCTGCCCGAGACCGTTGTCGCAGGCGATAAGGACGATATCGAAGCCGCCCGCGCCGCTTACGACGCACTGACCGACGCACAGAAGGCGCTGGTCGACGACGAGACCGTGCAGAAGCTCCTCGACACTGAGGAAGCCCTCGTTCAGGCGCTCGCAGACAAGGCAGCCGCCGACGCAGTCAGCGAGCAGATCAATGCGCTGCCCGACGAGCTCGACGTCAAGAATAAGGACGATATCGAAGCCGCAAAGGCAGCTTACGACGCGCTGACCGACGCACAGAAGGCGTATGTCGACGACGCTACCATGCAGAAGCTTACCGACGCGGAAGCGTTCCTGGATGGCATCGTCATGTTGGGTGACTTTGACGGCGACGGCGAGGTTACCATCATCGACGTGACCCTGATGCAGCGCTATGACGTCCTGCTCCGCGAGTATTCCGAGAAGCAGTTCAAGGCAGCCGACGTAGACGGCGACGGCGACGTGACCGTGATCGACGTGACCTTTATCCAGCGCTACTTATCCAACATCCCCGTTCGTTACCCGATCGGCGAGTATGTTGCATGATAATGCGTGAGTATATGACAAACTGATACCTAATCATCGGAGGATGGAGCTCGTCTCCATCCTCCTTTTCTGTCATGCCGGTGATTGTCAGAGAACATCGAAGCATAGCCTGCAAAAAGAGCCGTTGAAAAACTTTTTTCAAAAAAACCGAAAAAAATTAAAAAACCCCTGATTTTTGTCATACTGTTGTCATAGTGGGTGTGTTATGCTATAGCCACAGTCAAGGGAACGAGCTTGAAGCTCGACCCAAGCCGCCGATCGGAAAGACTGCTGAACAGAAAGAAACGACGGCGGAACAAACAGTCATTAACAAAACATATATACCATTCAGGAGGGAAATAAAATGGCTAACAACAACATGTACAACGAGAGAAACTACACCGGCAGACATTATTCCGACAGAGCGAGAGCGATCACCGCGAGAAAGAAAGCTAAGGCGAGAAAGCAGAGGATCCTCATCGGTACCGTCGCAGTCGCGCTGGTCGCCGTCATCGCCGCGGGCGCGATGGTATTCGGCGCGATGAACGCCCCGAAGGTCACTAAGACCGCCGCCCCCACCACCGCGATCTCCGTCAAAGCGGCTGCCCCCGTCAAGGCTGCAAGCGCGAAGAAAACGACTCCTCAGCCCGCAACCACCGTCGCTCCCAAGCAGACCGCTCAGCCCGCAGCTCAGCAGACCGTACAGTCCGTTCCCGCAGCGCAGGTCACTCAGCAGAGCGCGCCCGCCCCCGCTCAGGCGCCCGCACCGACTCAGGCTCCGACCCAGGCGCCCGTTAATGACCGCATCGATAACGTAAACGGCGAGCGTATCTACATCGACACAAAGCGCGTCGCTCCCGCCAACAGCGGTACGCCCGCTCACTACTACGCCTACGGCAAGACCTCTTACGGCTTCGACTGGACGTACAAGGCGGACAACCTCAACTTCCTGCTCCGCTGCGACTACAACTTTAATCAGCAGCAGTACGACTTCCAGTTTTACGGCGTGACCCCCGGCACCAGCCACGTTACCCTGTACTACAACACCGACGACAATGTACAGGTGCCCGTCAACCTGACCGTTACCGTCGACGACGCCCTCAACGTCACCGCTGCTTGATACTACAACAATCTTTTCATGAGATCTTCCTTATATAAAGCAAAGAGCCGTCCGACAGGGCGGCTCTTTGCTTTGCACTCAGTTTTTATCCGATATAAGAAGTTTAGATATTAATTGAATTCCGGTAAACGATATGTTATATTTAATCTGAAACAATAGAAGCTTGTGAGGGATCGGCATGATTGATAAAAATATACTGAAGAAAGTATTATCGGAATATAAAAGTGATTTTTTACAGGGACAATGGGATGATGAGCGGTTCAAATGGGAAGCGGTAAAATGGTTTCAGGATAACTGGGATATCGATGCAGATCACTTTTCCGACATGCTGGAGTTGTCGTTAAAGCAAACAAACGAACTTTTGGCGGCAAGTTACTATTATCCGCGACAGATGATCACTTTTCTGGCTGAGAAAGCTGAAAATGAAGTCAAAAATATGTTTGCGGTTTTATTTGATGAAAGCAGAGACATATACGACAGAATTGAATTTTTTAAGGAACAGTCGGATATCCTTCTTCAAAAATACGGCAACGGTCAATCGAATCATTATCAAACAGAAAATGCTGTCAGCACTTACCTATGGTTAAGATATCCCGATCGATATTATATTTACAAGATCAGCGAAGCAAGAACGGTTTCGAAGACGTTGCATAGCAACTATCAGTTTAAGAACGGGGCGTATAAACAGAATCTGGAGAACTTCCTATCTATGTATGATGAAATATGTGAGGAAATCGGAAAAGATCGGGAACTGACTGCATTATTAAATAATGCCTTAACAGAAAGCTGTTATCCGGATAAAGAATACCGTACGCTTACGGTTGATGTAGGATTTTATATCAGTCAGCAGAAGAAAAAGCCTGAAGAGCTGAGGGATAAGGAAGATGATAAAATGAACGAATCTCAAGCAAGGTACAGAAAATGGTTTGCTCCGATTGTTGATACCTTATATGATATGGGAGGCGAAGGCTCCCGTCAGGATGTGCATCAGGAGATTATCAAGAGGTATCATATCAGTGAACAGGAGCTTAATATCAAGAACCAGACCGTTCCCAAGGTTCTCAACGATATTGATTGGGCGAGAAATTCACTGTCTTATGAGGGGATCATTGATAAAAACGCTGATCGGGGTTTATGGAAACTAACGGAACTCGGCAGGAAAATTAAAATGACGGACTCCTTAGCGGGTAAGATCATTACAAAATGGGTTCGCATTAATACGGCAAAGCGTAATCATGAGGAAATACCCGTAATCGATCTTTCCCGATACTATGAATACAGAAATGATGAATATACCAAGGAAAACTTCCTGTCGGAGGTTTTCATGGATGAGGCAGATTATAATTCATTGGTGAACAGCCTCAAACACAGAAAGAATCTCATCATGCAGGGTGCTCCGGGCGTCGGAAAGACCTTTGCGGCAAAGCGGCTGGCATATTCAATGATGGGTGAGAAGGATGACGCCAGAGTTCGGATGATTCAGTTCCATCAAAATTATACCTATGAAGATTTTGTGTTAGGCTACAGACCGAAGGAAAACGGTTTCAGTCTTGAGAAAGGCATTTTTTATCACTTCTGTGAGGAGGCGGAGAAACACGGAGATAAAGACTATTTCTTCATTATCGATGAGATCAATCGCGGTAATTTAAGCAAGATCTTCGGTGAATTGCTGATGTTGATCGAGAAAGAACACAGGGATGAAAAGATCATGTTATCCTATAACGGAAAACTGTTTTCCGTTCCCGGCAATCTGTTTATCATCGGTATGATGAATACTGCCGATCGCAGTCTGACGATGGTGGATTATGCCCTGCGCCGTCGATTCAGCTTCTTCCCGATGGAACCGGCATTTGATAACACCGGATTCAAGAGTTATCAGCGCGGCATTAACAGCGCAAAGCTGGATGCAGTTATCAACGTTGTTAAAGAAATGAATTCTGCGATTAAAAGCGACAGTACTCTCGGCAAGGGCTTCTGTATCGGGCACAGCTATTTTTGCGATCCTACCGAGTGTGCTGACGACGAACAGCTGAGGATTATCGTGGAATATGATATTATTCCGACGATCGAAGAATACTGGTTTGACAATGAAGCAGAACTGAATAAGTGGAAAGAACGGCTGTTGGGTGTGTTCTGATGAAAAAGTATAAAAGCACGCTGATAAAAAATATCTACTATATGCTCTGTTATGCTTTTTTATCGTTAAACAGAAAAGAGTATGAAGAGATCGCCGTAGAAAAATTTGAGGATATCCATAATTTATTTGCGGCTATATTGGCAAAGGGAATCACCAGTCAGATCAAGCACGGATTGTATAAGCAATATATCAATCAATCGGAGAATTTGAGTATCCCGCGAGGCAGAATCAATATGCCCGATACGATACGTAACAGAATAAACAAAAGAAATCAGCTAGCCTGCGAATATGACTTACTGTCTGAAAACAATCTGTATAATCAGATATTAAAATCAACTGCCAAGCTCCTGCTGAGGAGTCATGACGTTGACCGAGAGTATAAAACGGAGCTAAAACGGTGTGTACTCTATTTTTCGGATATCGATGAAGTATCGTTAAAATCCATACCGTGGGCAAAAATCAGATTTCATCGCAGTAATCGATCCTACTGTATGCTGCTGGGTATCTGTCAACTGATCATCGAAGGTATGCTGATGACGGATGAGAACGGAAATCAAAGGCTGGCTTCGTTCGTAGATAACCAACAGATTCACAGACTGTATGAAAAATTCATTCTGGAATACTACAGGAAAAAATATCCTCAGCTTCACCCGAGCTCGTCTCAAATCAAATGGGCGCTGGACGAGGGAGAGCCGTCGCTTCTGCCTGCCATGCAAAGCGATATCATGCTGACACAGGGTAATCGTGTTTTGATAATCGACGCAAAGTTTTATGCGCATATCACACAGAGTCAGTATCATGCGGAGTCCCTGCGCTCGGCGCATCTATATCAGATTTTCGCTTATGTGAAGAATAAAGACGCCGAATTCGGAGAAAGGGAACACACGGTGTCGGGACTGCTGTTGTATGCCGCAACGGATGAAGGCGTTCAACCGGATGAGACATATATCATGAGCGGGAACCGGATCGGTGCCGAGACGCTGGATCTGAACAGTGAATTTACCGGTATTTCGGAAAAACTAAACGATATAGTGAAAAGGCATTTTGCTGTATCATGACAGTGCTGTATAAAAGAACAGCCCGGGCGTAAGCTCGGGCTGTTGATGTTTGTATTGCAAAGAGCGTCAATTGATCTCTTCGGTCTTGTAGATGAACTTGACGTAGCCGTCCATGCCGTCGGCGAGTCCGGAGTAGCTCTTGTAGTTTTGGGATACGCGGATGGTGGCTTTGACGCGGCTGACGAGATCGCCGACGTTGTCCTTGAGCAGGGAGGTGATCTTGCTGATACCCTCGTCGTTGAACTGCTTCAAGCCGTCGCTGAGCTGCATGGAGCCGGAACGGAGCTGAGATACGCCTTCTACCAGAGCGGGCATGCCGTTCTTCATGGTCAGGATACCGTCGCGGAGCGTATCGGCGCCGGTGCTGAGCTGAGCGGTGCCGTTCTTGAGGGTAGAGGCGCCGTTACTGAGGGTATCGGTTCCGGTTTTCAGCTCGGAGGAGCCGGAGCGGAGCTGTGAAGTGCCGCTCTGCAGCTGCTTAGCGCCTGCAGATGCGGAGCCGACGCCGCCGGTATAGGTCTTGAGACCCTTGTCGAAGGTGTTATAGCTGTCGAGCTGTTCCTTGAGGGCGGAGATGCTCTCTCTGCCGGCTTTCGCCTGTGCGAGAGCGGCGGCGATGCCCTGCTGTACCTCTTCGTTCTGCATGTTCTGCTCGATCAGGTTGTCGATCTGGGCTTCGGTATTCTGAGCGATAGCCGCCTGCGCCTGTTCACCCTGCATATTCTGTTCGGTCAGGGCGGAGATGGTGTTCTGTACCTGAGTGTTTGCCATCTGAGCGTCGATCGCGCCGCTGATCTGCGCCTGTGTTGCGGCGTCGACCATACCTGCGGCGACAGCGGCGTTATAATCTGCGGCGGAGTAGCCTGCCGCGGCGAGTACCTGCTCGGTGACCTGAGCGCGAACGCCTGCTGTGACCTCTGCCTGTACATTCTGTCTGACAGCTTCGGTGACGGCGGCTGTTACGGCTGCGCGGTTCTCTTCGACCGCCGCTGATACCTTTGCGCGTGCGGTCTGTTCAGCCTGTGCCTTTATATTCTTCTCGGAGAGCTGATCCAGCAGGGAGTTGAGGATCGTCGCGTAGTTATCGGGGGTGAGCTCGGGGACGTTCAGACCCGCTTCGACCAGCGACTTTCTCGCGGTGGCGAGGATGGCGGTGAAGGTCTGGGCGCTGCCGTTCGTAAGCGCCGTGTTATTGGCGCTGAGGGTGGATAGTCCGTTGCTGAGGTCGAGTGCGCCGATATCGACGCTGACGGAGCCTGCGCTGAGGGCGGCTGCGCCGTCGCTGAGCTTCTTGGCGCCGTCGTTGAGCTGACCTGCGCCGTTATCGACCTGCTTTGCGCCGTCGCTGAGCTGTACCGCGCCGTCATAGAGCCGATCTACGCCGCTGACGAGTTCGCCGGACTTCGCGAGCAGGGTATCGAGACCGGTGTAAAGCTGGGATGAACCGTCGATCAGGGCGGTCATAGCGCTCTCGAGCTGATTGAGAGAATCGCCGAGATCATCGAGGCTGTCGAGATCGTCGGGATCGAGCTCCTTGCCGAGGGCGTTGGAGGCGATGGTGATGGTGGTATCAAGGGCGAAATCCGTCGTATCCGCACTGACCTCGAAGTAATCGGGGATGTTCACCTCGTCGCGGGAGAGACCCAGATCATGCTGTAAGCCGGGGAAGGCGATACCCGCCACGATCGTTCGGTCGCCGTCGGAGACGACCTTACCGTTGGTGACCTCAACGTTATCGAACTTCCCGCCGTCGAGGATCATGCCGGACATCATCAGGAAGGGAACGTAGATACGCTCCTGCTTACCGTCGATGGTGACGTTTTCGTAGGCGTTGTTGGTGTAGTCAAAGCGGATGGTGACTCTGCCGCTCTTGCCGGCGAGCTCCCTGGGATCGATGACCTTGCCGTCGAGGGTGTAGGTGACGCTCAGGTCGACGGGAAGAGGCTGGGTGCCCGTACCCTCCAGATAGAGGTCTGCGCCGTCCGCCTGCCAGACGCGCATATTGTCGCTGTCAAGGGTGAAGGAGGCGTCGGTCTTGACGTTCTCGATATCGCCGAGGGCGGCAACGTCGCGGATGGTAGTCGCCTTTTTATTGTTCTTGATCCAGTCGCTGACGATGATCTTGTCAACAGTGCCGTCGGCATTCGCCGTGACATAAACGGTCTCGTCCTTGATCAGATCGGCTTCATCGGCGGTCGCCTTGTTCTTTTCGCCGAGGGTGATGCCGTTCAGCGAAAGGGCGAATACGCCGACAAGAGAAGCGGACAGCACGATGCTCAGGCACAGTGCGACGCTCAGCAGCTTAATCATTCGTTTCATAATATCTCTCCGTTCTTTCTATAGTTACATATAGCTGTTATATAGGAGGGGAAACCCTCAGTCAGCTTCGCTGACAGCTCTCTTAAGAAAGGGAGCTTAATCAGTGGCTGCTTAATATTTAGCGCATTTTTTCATGCCTATCGTAGTGTAGCAGACGAGCTTGTCGCAGAGCAGCAGCAGCGCCGGCAGAATAAAGATGACCAGCAGCATACTGATGATCGCGCCTCTCGCGAGCAGCATGCACATCGAGCTGATGATGTCGATGTCGGAGTAGAGCGCGACGCCGAAGGTCGCGGCGAAGAGTCCCATGCCGCTGACGATGATCGAGGGGATGGAGGCGGTCAGCGTGGTCTTCATGGATTCACGCTTGTCATGTCCGCCGAGTCGCTCCGCCTTGTAGCGGGTGGTCATCAGGATCGCGTAGTCGACCGTTGCGCCGAGCTGGATCGTACTGATACAAATGGGGGCGATGAAGGGCAGCGACTGACCGAAGAAATGCGGCAGGCCGAGGTTGATGAAGATCGCGAGCTCGATGACCGCGATCAGGATGAACGGCAGGCTCAGGCTGCGTTCGACGACGGCGATGATGACGAAGATCGCGATGATCGATACAAGGTTGACGACCTCGAAATCGGCGCCGGTGGTATCGATCATGTCCTTCATGCACGGTGCTTCGCCGATCAGCATACCGTTCGGATCGTAGCGGTGAAGAATGTTATTGAGGCTGTCGATCTGGGCGCCGACGGCGTCGGACGCGCTGTGGTATTCGCTGTTGATCAGCAGCAGTTCGTATTTATCGTTTTCGAGCACGCTCTTGATGTGCTCGGGAAGCATCTCTTCGGGAACGGTGGAGCCGAGCAGGCTTTCGATGCCGAGGACGTACTTCACGCCGTCGACCTCTTCCATCTCGGCGATCATCGACTTGACCTCTTTAGCCGGGACGGAGGAGTCCATCAGCACCATGTGGGTCGAGCTGATGTCGAAATCCTCGCTGAGCTTGGTGTTGGCGATGACGAAGTCGAGATCCTTGGGCAGACACTCCGCCATATCGTAGTAGACCTCGTTGTTCGTTTGGGTGTAGCCGTAGAGGAACGGCGGCACCAGCGCGATAAAGATAACGAGAAATACGGGGAAGATCTTGACCACACCGCCGGAGAGCTTCTTCATATCGGGGATCAGCGAGCGGTGGTTGAGCTTGGCAAGCGGCTTGTCAAGGATCAAAATCATCGACGGCAGTACCGTGATACAGCCGATCACGCCGAACAGCACGCCCTTTGCCATGACGATACCGAGGTCGCGGCCGAGGGTAAAGGTCATGAAGCACAGCGCGATGAAGCCCGCGATCGTCGTGACGGACGAGCCGATGACCGACAGGAAGGTGTTGTGGATCGCGACCGCCATCGCTTCCCTGTTGTCGTTATAGATACGCTTCTGTTCGTTGTAGCTGTGCCACAGGAAGATGCTGTAGTCCATCGTGACGGCGAGCTGGAGCACCGCGGACAGCGCCTTGGTGATGTAGGAGATCTCGCCGAGGAAGTAGTTGGTGCCGAGATTCAATAGGATCATCATGCCGATAGAGGCGAGGAACACCAGCGGGACGAGCCAGTTGTCGAGCAGGAGGATCATCGCCGCGAGTGCGAGGACGACCGCGATCCCGACGTAGATGGGCTCTTCCTTCTCGCACAGATCCTTCAGGTCGGTGACCAGCGCCGAAAGTCCGCAGACAAAGCACTGCTTACCGGTGATCGAGCGGATCTCGCGGATCGCGTCCATCGTTTCATCCGAGGATGTAGAAGTATTGAAGAACACCGCCATGACGGTGCTGTGGTCGGTATTGAAGGCGGAATAGACCTTATCGGGCAAAAATTCCTTCGGCACGGAGATATCGGCGACGTTGTTGTACCACAGTACGCTGTCGACCTGCTCTACCTGTTCGACCTTTTCCTTGAGGGCGGCGACGTCCTTATCGGGCATATCCTCTAGGATGATAAAGGAGAACGCGCCCTTGCCGAATTCATCCAGCAGGATGTTCTGTCCCTTGACCGTGTCCATGCTGTCGGGCAGATACGTCAGCATATCATAGTTGATACGCGTGTTCAGCATTCCCAGCAGCGACGGCACAATCAGAATGAGGGCGATGATCACGATCGGGACCCGCAGCTTTACGATAGCTTTTGAGATTTTCATGCTTTCACCTTCGCTTTTGACAAATGAGCATTGTCTGTTTTTACTAATACAGAATACTCCTGATTGTGGAAAATTACCATTCGCAAAGATTTTTGCGTGCCCAAAATCTGAACAAAAGCGGTGTTTTGTACTAAAAATTTTTAAAAATGAAACTGCCTCCCGCGAGGGGAGGCGATGGTCGGTTTTTCGATTTTTGATCGTGAATTACAGCCCGAGGTCGGAGGACAGCAGCTTTGAGCGCAGGGCGAGCAGCTTATTGACCTGCGCGGCGTAATCATCCTTCATCCCCTTATTGCACCAATCGGCGATCAGCCCGAAGCTGACGCTCTTGTAGTAGTCGATCAGGATCTCGCGATCCTCCCTGCTCAGGAACTCCTTGGGGACAGCGCGGTCAAAGTAATCGGCGACCACCTTGCGGCAGACGGTCATCAGACATTTTTCGTAGACGTAGCGGTGGGAGGAATTGTAGATATGGTACGCGGCACGTCGGTTGGACAGCACAAACTGCGCGGCGACGTTCAGACACTCTTCGAGAGAGTCGATCGTAGGGTAGGTATTGATCAACTCCTCGGCGTTATCCATCAAGAGCTCCTCCAGCAGCCCCGGCAGATCGGCGTAGTGGTAGTAGAAGGTATTGCGCGAGATGCCGCAGTCGTTGGTGATATCCGTGATCTTGATATGGTCGATCGGCTTGCGATCGAGCAGCCGGAGGAAGGATTCCTTGATCGCTTTTTGGGTCAGTTTTGACATTTTTTCACCTTTATCAATGAAGAAGTTTCGCTTGGGTTAGCGTTTGCTAACGCCCATGTTTCTATTATAATGCAAATGTCCGGTTTTTTCAAGAGGTATTTCAAACTTGTTACAAGAAAGCGCGCGGTTTCCGTAACGAAAGTCTGTCATTCTGAGGGTTCGCCCGAAGGATGACATGCGGAAAAGCTGTGTTGGTATTTTTCGAAAAGTTAAGCCCGACAGAAATCTGTCGGGCTGAAGTGATCCTGATGAATAAGGGAGCGGGATTTACCAGTTCTCCTTAAGCTCCTCGGTCGCGACCTTCTTCTCGTAGTCGAAGCCGCGGGTCGCGTCCCAAGCCAGCACATACTTGCCGCTCTTGGTGATCACGGCGGTCATCTCGGTGCCGTCCTCCATCGGGCGGAACTTACCGTCGTCCTTGATGTCCTCGAGGATCGCCTTGGCGGTATCGTTGTTCGCCTTGGAGTAATCGTAGATCTCGACGAAGGAGTTACCGTTGAGAACGATGCGTGCCGCATTGTCTGCGCCGACGATCTCATAGTACAGCTCCTGCTTGGTGGTGTTGTTATTGCGGTCGGTGATGTACTTTTGCAGGCCTTCGAAGTCCTTAGAATAGGTGCTGACGTCAGCAGCGTTCGCCTGATCGGCGGTTGAGCTGTTGGAGGGGGTCGTGCCGAAGCAGCCGGTCAGCGAAAGCACCATCAGGAGTGCCGCGGCGAGTACGATGATCTTTTTCATATCTATTCTCCATTCTGTTGATATCAAATGTACCCATCTATTTTACAATATAATGGAAAAGAAATCAATAGGTATTTTTCGGGTCCTCACAGGATATCCCGGCGGTTTAGAAAGCTCTCGCTCAGCTTTTCCTCTTTTTCTTCGGAGCGGGGAGGTCTGCGGCGATCGCGGCGGGCAGTTGCGTCATCAGCTCTCTGTCTTCGATCTCCTCGACCAGGAGCATTTCCTTCGCGCCCTCGTAGGGGAGCTCGCGCGTCGCGTCGGGGAGCAGCGACAGGGCTGATTCGGTCGGCTTTACCAGCAGGCGGTTGTCGTAGATCCCGCCGATCACCTTGCCCTGACAGTACAGGATGTATTCGCCCATCATCGCGCGCCATGAGATATCCTCCGCGTCACGCAGCTGTTCGAGTACAAAGTCCAGATATTCTTTATCGGATGCCATGCGATCACCTTCTTTATTATCGGTTCTCTGTTGTTATTTTACCATACCGCGCGTGATAAGGCAACCTCCGACACACAGAAAAAAAGGCTCCCGATGAGCGGAAGCCTTGCGGTCGATGATATGGGATCAATAGCCGAAGTCAACGATCTCCCAGCCGCCGTCAGCGGTACGCGCCAGCCACCACTGATAGTCGGTGTACTCTCTGTCGGGCTCGAGGCTCGCTTCACCCGTATTCTTGGGCGTATGGAAGTCCATCAGGAATCCGGCGATCTGCGTAAACTTGCCGTCGGGATTCTTCTTATTGATCTCAGCCAGCTTCTCATCGGTCGCGGCACTGTCGCCCGCATAGCGGATGCTGTGCAGCTCACAGCCGTCTAAGGACGCGAAACGGCACTTGATCTGGAGAACAGCCGCGTCGAGGTCGTTTTTCGAATACAGCTCGGAGTTGCCGAGATCGATCTCGATCGCTGCGCCGCTCGCGGTGCCGAGGTACTCCTCGAAGGTGATATCCTTCTGCATGATCTCCTTGGCGATATCCTTATCGTCGATGTAGCGGATGTGCCACGGCTCGTAGCCGTAGCCGGTAATGTGCTCTCTGCCCTCGAGATAACGCAGGATGAAGCCGTAGTCTGCGAGCTTCTCGTGGATCTTTGCCCAGATCTCGGGATACTGAACCATATCCTCGTTCTCGGTGATATCCTTGCCATCGATGATCAGGTACAGATCGAGCGCGAGACCGGTATGATGCTCTGAGTAACCGGGTGCTGCGACGGTCTTCAGCGCATAATCCTTACCGTATTTCTCGGTGAAATCATCCATGATGCGCTGCTGGTCGGCTACACTGCGGCGTGCGGAGTCGAGGTCTACGAAGATATTCTCCTTCTCCAGCGCCGCCTTGAGCTCCAGATAGGCGTCGTAAGCCTTTTTCTCGACCTCAACGTCATCGCCGATCGAGTTGGTCATGTGGACGGTTTCGAGCTTCGCCTCCCAATCCTCGGGAAGAGCATGCGTCTTGTTGACCAACGCCATGTAGTCGATGCCGTCGGACTTTGCCTCGTCGACGGTTGCGGCTTCGGTGGCTGCCTCGGTCGCTTTATCGGGAGCGGCTTTTGTACCGCCGCATCCAGCGAGGATCGCCGCGGTCATGCAAAGGCAAAGGATCAGACTGATCAGAATTCTCTTTTTCATTATAATTGCCTCCGTGAATCATTGGATTGAGTGAATTATAACGCAACTGCCGTACTTTTTCAATAGACAAAATGCCGAAAAGACTTTGGGATATAAAAAACAAGGCTTCTGCCGAAACAGAAGCCTTGAAAAAAGATAAATCTGATTTGCCGATTATCTCTTGGAGAACTGTAACAGCGTAAAGAAAACAGTCCTGAGGACTGTTTTTAGCTGTGCTTTGCGAGGGCTGAGTCCCGAGCAAATCCGCAGTCGACAGAGATGATCGGGACAGACAAAATATAAAAAACAAGGCTTCTGCCGAAACAGAAGCCTTGAAAAAAGATAAATCTGATTTGCCGATTATCTCTTGGAGAACTGCGGAGCGCGTCTCGCTGCCTTGAGACCGTATTTCTTACGCTCTTTCATTCTCGGGTCACGGGTCAGGAAGCCTGCCTTCTTGAGGGCGGGACGGAGCGCGTCGGAGTCATACTGGAGCAGCGCGCGGGAGATGCCGTGACGGATCGCACCCGCCTGACCGGTAACGCCGCCGCCTGCTACGCGGCAGACAACGTCGAACTTCTCGCCGGTCTCGGTGAGGGCGAGGGGCTGACGAACGATCAGCTTGAGGGTTTCAAGACCGAAGTAATCGTCGATATCTCTGTCGTTGATGGTGATCTTACCGGTGCCGGCGTACAGGCGTACTCTGGCTACAGAAGACTTTCTTCTGCCGGTGCCGTAAAAATAAGGTGCCTTATCGTACATTTAACGTTCCTCCTTCTTAAAATTCCCAAGCTTCGGGCTTCTGAGCCTGATGGGTGTGCTCAGCGCCTTCAAAGAGTCTGAGTCTGAGCATCGCGGCTCTGCCGATGGTGTTGGAGGGAACCATACCCTTAACAGCCAGCTCCATCGCCTTGGTGGGGCGGGTCGCCATCAGGGTAGCATAGTTGGTCTCCTTGAGGTGGCCGACATAACCGGTGTGACGGTACCACTTCTTCTGTTCTAACTTCTTACCGGTGAGGACTGCATCCTTGCAGTTGATGATGATGACGTGGTCGCCGCAATCAACATGAGGGGTGAAAGTGACCTTGTGCTTGCCTCTGAGCAGAACTGCCGCTTCAGCCGCAACCTTACCGAGGGGCTTGCCCGCGGCGTCGATCACGTACCACTTGCGCTCGACTTCGCCTTTTTTAGCCATATATGTGGACATATAGCGTTCCTCCTTCGATTATTCTGTAAGCTTTTTTACTTAACGCTCGTATAGTCTATCACTTTCGTGAATGAAAGTCAAGAGAAAGTCCGAATTTTTTTATATAGTGCTCGTTGAGCTTCTTTTATCTCGCTTTATCTCACTTTTACGCCGTTTTACTCGTTTGCTATTTTTAAAACCTTTATATAATAGATAAAACGCTTGACAAACAGGGGATAGGGTGCTATAATAGCCAAGGTGTAAAGCTCTTTGCTTTACAGGAAGGATGGATCCCGCTCCATGAACAGCAAGCTAGAGATATCTCTGCTCTACGACTTCTACGGCGAGCTGCTCCAAAGCTCCCAGCAACGGGTTGTCGAGCTGTATGTCAACGATGATTTGTCGCTCTCCGAGTCCGCGGAGCTTCTCGGCATCAGCCGCCAGGGCGTGCGCGACTCCTTAGCCCGCGCCGAGCGCAAGCTGAATGAGTATGAGAAGAAGCTGGGACTGGTCAGGGCGCATCGTGAACAACGCGAGCGCGACGGGAAAATACGTGGGATCATCCGAAACATCCGCGATAACCCGCAGGCAGCCGATGAGCTGCTGACTGAGATAGAAGAGTTGTTGAAGGGAGATGACTGAGCATGGCATTCGAAAGCTTGTCGGATAAGCTGACAAACGCCTTTAAAAAGCTGAAGAGCAAGGGTAAGCTGACCGAAGCCGACGTAAAGGAAGCGATGCGTGAGGTACGTCTGGCGCTTCTTGAAGCCGACGTCAACTATAAGGTCGCCAAGGACTTTACTGGCAAGGTCACCGAGCGCGCTATCGGCGCCGACGTGATGGAGAGCCTGACGCCTGCCCAGATGGTCATCAAGATCGTCAACGAGGAGCTGATCGCTCTGATGGGTGACGAGGACGCCCGCGTGGAGTTTTCCTCCAAGCCGCCGACAGTCATCATGCTGTGCGGTCTGCAGGGCGCCGGTAAAACCACCCATGCCGCGAAGCTCGGTAAATACTTTAAGGCGCAGAATCACCGCCCGATGCTGGCGGCGTGCGATATCTACCGACCCGCCGCGATCGAACAGCTGAAGATCGTCGGCGCTCAGGCAGAGGTACCGGTCTTTGAGATGGGTACCGAGAACCCCGTGAAGATCGCGAAGGAAGCGATCCGCCACGCAAAGGACTACGGCAACGATATCGTCATCCTCGATACCGCCGGCCGTCTGCATATCGACGAACAGCTCATGCAGGAGCTGCGCGACATCAAAGCGGAGGTCGACCCCGACGAGATCCTGCTGACCATCGACTCCATGACCGGTCAGGACGCAGTCAACGTCGCCAAGACCTTCAATGAATCGCTGGACATCACCGGCGTCATCCTCACCAAGCTCGACGGCGATACCCGCGGCGGTGCGGCGCTCTCGGTCAAGGCGGTCACCGGTCGTCCGATCAAGTTCTCCGGTACCGGCGAGAAGCTCGACGACCTCGAGGCGTTCCATCCCGACCGTATGGCGTCCCGAATCCTCGGTATGGGCGACGTGCTCACCCTGATCGAGGAAGCGGAGCAGAAGCTCGACGCCGAGAAGGCGGAGGAGCTCGCCAAGAAGATGCTCAAGAACAAGATGGATTTCAACGATATGCTCGCTCAGCTCGAGCAGGTCCAGAATATGGGCCCCATCAAGGGGATCCTCTCCAAGCTGCCCGGCATCGGCAACAAGGTCGATGATCTCGATATCAACGATCGCGTGCTCGATTGGAACAAGGCGATCATCCTCTCGATGACCCCCGCCGAGCGCGAGCATCCCGGACTGCTGAATCCTTCCCGCAAGCGCAGGATCGCCGCAGGCTCCGGCAGACCGATCGAGGAGGTCAACCGTATCATCAAGCAGCTGGAACAGACCCAGAAGATGATGCGCCAGTTCACCTCGAAGGGTAAGAAGGGCAAGCAGCTCAGAAAGATGCTCAGCCAGCAGGGCGGAGGCGGCATGCCCCCGATGGGCGGCGGCTTCCCGGGCATGTAAAACGCTGATCACGGAGCAATCCGTTCAGATAATTTACGATTGTAAATTAATAGATAAGATTATAAAGCAAGGAGGTTAGAAAAATGGTTAAAATCAGACTCAGAAGAATGGGCGCGAAGAAGAACCCCTTCTATCGCATCGTGGTAGCTGACTCTCGCTATCCCCGCGACGGTCGCTTCATCGAAGAGATCGGTACCTACAACCCCACCACCGAGCCCTCGGAGGTTAAGGTAGACGCCGATAAGGTTAAGGAGTGGATCGCTAAGGGCGCACAGCCGACCGATACCGTAAAGGCTTTATTGAAGAACACAGGCATCATCTAATCAAATAGTATTGTAATGTATTTGCGAAAGGACCATAATTATGAAAGACTTACTTCTTACTATTGCTCAGGGTCTCGTTGAAGATCCTGCTTCGGTTAGCGTAACTGTTGATGAACCTAATGAAGAGGGCACTGTCGTTTACCACATCCACGTGGCAGAGGGCGATATGGGCAGAATCATCGGCAAGCAGGGCAGAATCGCGAAGGCGATCCGCACCGTAGCTCGCTCCGCAGCTATCCGCAAGAACGAGAAGGTTATGGTAGAGATCGACTAATTCCACATTTCCATAGCACACGCTCAAGAACGCACCCACGCGGTGCGTTTTTTCTTTTATTCATAAAGGTTTACGGGCTGTGCATTTTTATATTGCATTTGTTTTTTTAATACTTAGTATAAGAAAAGTGATCACTAATTTGATATAAACAAAACCGTCTTAATACTCATAAAGGGTAATAAGACGGTTTAATTTTTTGCTATGATCACGCCTTGAAGTAGGTGATGATGTTCTGGGGACAGGCTTCGACGCACGCGCCGCAGTCGGTACACAGCTCGGGCTGAACGTAAGCGCAGAAGTCCTTGACGGTGACAGCGCCCTGTTCGCACGCCTTCTCGCACTTCTTACAGCCGATACAGCCGATATCGCAGAGCTTGCGCGTCACGCCGCCCTTGTCGTGGTTGGAGCAGCGTACCAGCGCCATATCCTTCTTCGGTACGATCTCGATGATGCCTCTCGGGCACGCCTTCACACAGAGAGTACAGGCGCGGCACTTGCTGTCGTCGACATAAGCGACGCCGTTCGTGACGTGGATCGCGTCGTAGGGACAGGCGGCTTCACAGTCGCCCAGACCCATACAGCCGTAGGAGCAGGCGGTCAGTCCGCCGCCGATCTTCAGCGCGGCGGCGCAGCTCTTGATACCGCTGTACTCCGCCTTGTAGTCGGTGTGCTCGAGAGAGCCCATGCACTTGACGACAGCGACCTTAGGCTCGACGGCGCCGGTATCGACGCCGAGGATCTCGGAGACCGCCTTGGTGCAGGCGAGTCCGCCGGGAGCACAGAGTCCGGGCTCCGCCTCGCCCTTGGCGAGGGCGTTCGCGTAGCCGGAGCAGCCCGAGTAGCCGCAGGCGCCGCAGTTGGCGCCGGGGAGCGCTTCGAGGATGGCTTCCGCCTTCTCGTCCTTCGGCACAGCCATGATGATGGAGGCGAAGGACAGGATCAGTCCGATCAGGAGTCCGATGCCGGCGACGATGCCGACAGCTAATAAAATTCCGTTCATGCCGTACCTCCTTAACCGAGCGGGATGAGCTTATCGACAAAGCCCGCGAACCCGAGGAAGGACAGCGACACCAGCGCCGCGGCGACCAGCGTGATCGGCAGACCCTTGAGCGACTTGGGGATATCGGCGTTCTCGAGCCGTCCGCGTACGCCCGCGAACATGACCATCGCCACAAGGAAGCCGATACCGGCGCCGAAGGCGTTGACCAGCGCGTGGCCGTAGGTGTAGGTATAGGCGGTGGTGGAGTCGACCTTCTGGAGCACCAGCATGGTGACGCCCAGCACGGCACAGTTGGTGGTGATCAGCGGCAGGTAGATGCCCAGCGAGTTATACAGCGCGGGGATGTACTTGCGCAGGACGATCTCGACCAGCTGTACCAGACCCGCGATGATCAGGATGAACAGCACGGTCTGGAGATAATCCAGTCCCATCGGGACCAGCAGATACATATAGATCGGGAAGGTGACCGCCGTCGCGAGCACCATGACAAAGGTGACGGCGACGGACATACCGACCGCGGTGTTCAGCTTTTTGGAAACGCCGAGGAAGGGGCATATTCCGAGGAACTTGGAGAGAACGTAGTTCTCGGTCAGGATCGCCGCGAGAAAAACGGCTACGAGGGATTTGATCAGCATTTACCCCGCCTCCTTTCCGGTTTTCTCACACGCCTTGTCGGCGCAGTTCTCGGACATCGGGCAGCCGTCGCAGGGAGAGGTCTTGACCTTCTTGCCGGAGCGCTCGTTGAGCTTGTTCGCGAGCATGATCAGCATACCGAACACGAAGAAGCCGCCGGGGGGCAGGATGAAGATCAGGATCCGGACAGGCATGATCTGCAAGCCGAACAGGGAGCCGGAGCCGAGCAGCTCGCGGATGATACCCATGCACAGCAGCGCCGCCGTGAAGCCGACGCCCATGCCGAGTCCGTCGAGGATCGAGGGCAGGACGGGGTTCTTGCCGGCGAACATCTCGGCTCTGCCCAGGATGATACAGTTAACGACGATCAGCGGCAGATAGATGCCGAGGGAGTCGTTGATCGCGGGAGCGAACGCCTTGACGAGCATCTGGACGACGGAGACGAAGCCCGCGATGATCGTGATGTAGGCGGGGATACGCACCTTGTCGGGGATGACCTTTCTGAGGAGCGAGATGACCGCGTTGGAGCAGACGAGCACCGCCGTAGCGGCTACGCCCATGCCGATCGCGTTGGAGGCGGAGGTGGTGACGGCGAGGGTGGGGCAGGTGCCGAGCACCAGACAGAGAACGGGGTTCTCTTTGATGATACCCTTGGTAAACTCTTTGAAAAGACTTCTTTTAGCCATCACTCACCCTCCTTTACTGAGATATTGCTGTCGTCGGCGCCTCCGATAGAGGATACGGTGCCGACGTTTTCGGTATAGATCTTCAGCGCCTCGTTGACCGCCTTGGTGACGGCACGGGAGCTGATGGTCGCCGAGGTGACCGCGTCGACCGTCTGGGCGCTGCCGGAGCTGGCGTCCTTGCTGACGACGATGTCGGAGCTGACGTCCAGACCCTTGTACTGGTCGCGGAAGCTCGCGTTCGAGGTGTTCTTGCCCAGACCCGGGGTCTCGTCATCATTGTAGAAGACGTCCACGCCGATGATCTTGCCGTCGGCGATACCGGTCATGACCTTGACCTGACCGCCGTAGCCCTGGGTCGCGGTAGAGATCGCGTAGCCGACGGTCTCGCCGCCTTCGTTTTTGCCTTCATAAAGGACGTCGGGGATCAGCTCGTCAAAGGACTGAGCCTCGGAACAGACAGCCTTCATGCTCTCGGACTTGCTCTGCTGTTCGTTCTCGGCGATCTTACCGGCGGTGACGTTATTGGTCAGCGCAAGCGCCGCCGTGACCACCAGACAGATCAGGAACAGCGAGATCGTGGGGATCAAAATCGCCTTAGGCGTTATCTTGAATCTCATTTTTTCTCCCCCTTTGCTTTTTTGACGTAGCCGAGCGTGCGGGGTGTGGTGAGGCGCTCGATATGGGGGACGAGGATGTTCATCAGAAGGATCGAGAAGCTGACGCCCTCGGGCATGTTGGAATAAGCGCGCAGCAGGATGGTGAAGAAACCGCAGCCTACCGCGAAGATGACCTTGCCCCACTTGGTGACGGGGGAGGTGGTGTAGTCGGTCGCCATGAAGATCGCGCCCAGCAGCAGACCGCCCGAGAGCAGCTGGTACAGGGGATCGAGCCCGACGATCAGGCTCATCAGCGCCGCGGTCGCGAGGTAGACGCAGGGGATGATGGGGGAGATGACGCGACGGACGACGAGATAGATACCGCCGAGGATCAGCGCGACAGCACAGACCTCACCGATGGAGCCGCCGCAGCGACCGATCAGCAGATCGATGTAGGAATAGACGCCGGGAGCGGCGGCGAGCGGGGTCGCGGAGGTGGTCGCGTCGATCTGAGCCGCCGCGGGAGCACCTGCGGCAGTGACCCAGTGCATCATCGCCGAGGGGAAGGATACCAGCAGAACGATACGCGCCGCTAAAGCGGGGTTGACGAAGTTCATGCCGATACCGCCGAACATCTGCTTGACCACGACGATCGCGATCAGACAGCCGAACATGGCGATCAGCGGGTTGATGTCGACGGGCAGATTCAAGGCGAGCAGCAGACCCGTGACGACCGCGGACAGGTCGCCGATGGTGGTGTCGCGCTTCATGATCTTGCGCGAGGCGTACTCGAGCAGGACACAGGTGGAAACGCATACGCCGATCAGTACCATCGAGCGCAGACCGAAGATCACGCATGCCGCGATCGCGGCGGGACACAGCGCGATAATCACGTCGAGCATGATGCGGCGGGTACTGTTATTGCCTTTAAAATGCGGGGAGGAGGATACATGTAATTTTGATTCCATTACTTTTTACCTCCTTTATTCGCGGCGATCTCATCACGCTTCGCCTTCTGGATCAGCGCCTTGCCCATGCGGATATTCTGCACCAGATGGCGCTTGGCAGGGCAGGTGAAGGAGCAGCAGCCGCACTCCATACAGTTCATGGCGTTGTACGCCTTGAGGGCGTCGATGTCGCCGCGGTTGGCGGCGTTGGCGAGCTCTAAGGGCTGTAATCTCATCGGGCAGGCGTCGAGGCACTTGCCGCAGCGGATACAGGCGGTGGGCTCGTTATATTTCGCTTCTTTTTCGGACAGCGCGAGGATCGCGTTGTTCTGCTTTAATACATACAGGTCGTCGTTCGGGAGTGAGATTCCCATCATCGGGCCGCCCATGATCAGCTTGTAGGGCTGTTCCTTATAGCCGCCTACGAAGTCGATGACCTCCTTGATCGGGGTACCGATCGGGACAATGACGTTGACGGGGTTCTCGATACAGCCGCCGTCTACCGTCAGTCGGCGGGAGATCAGCGGGATACCGGTCTTGAGGTAACGGGAGATGAAGGCAATCGAGCCGACGTTCATGACGAGGCAGCCCGCGTCGGAGGGCAGTCCGCCGACCGGTACCTCGCGCCCGGTACACGCCTTGATGAGGATCTTCTCGGCGCCCTGCGGGTAGGTCGCCTTGATCGGCAGGACGCGGATCTCGTCCTCGGGATCGATCGAGCTGTCGGCGATCTCGCGCAGCGCCTTGATCGCGTCGGGCTTGTTGTTCTCGATACCGATGATGACGCGGTGGATATTCAGAAATTCCTTGACCGTGATGATGCCCGAGATAACGTCCCAGCTGTTCTCGAGGATCTCGCGGTGGTCGGAGGTGATGTAGGGCTCGCACTCGGCGACGTTGATGATCAGGGTATCGACGTTCTTGTCCGAGGGAATGTTGAGCTTGACGGCGGTCGGGAAGCCCGCGCCGCCTAAGCCGACCAGTCCGCTGTTGCGTACGGCTGTGATCAGGTCGGAGAGGGAGTCGACCTTCGGGGGCTTGATATCGGGCGAGAGGCGCTGTTCGCCGTCGCTCTCGATGAAGACGGCTTCTACCTTTGAGCCGTCGGGCATGGTGATCTTGTCGATTTTCTTGACCTTACCGGAGACGCTCGCGTGGATCGGCGCGCTGACGAAGGCGTCGGAGCCGGCGATCTGCTGACCGACGTCTACCGTGTCGCCGACCTTGACCATCGGCTTGCACGGAGCGCCGATATGCTGGGTCATCGGCAGAGCGACGATCGCGGGCACCGGCATCATCACGCTCTCTTTGTGAGCGGTGTTCTTGTTGTGCGGAGCGTGTACGCCGCCCTTGGTGCGGTAGGGTCGCTTGGGAAAGCTTAGCTCAGCCAAGATGATTCCTCCTTTTTTATACGATAAGTATTCGTAAAAACTTGTATAAAACTTAACCAATTATATATAATAACATTATATATGGCTTTTTTCAATAAGGGAAAGCCTGTTAATTATTTAACTTTTGAAAGGATTATCCTTATGCAGTTTATCTTTGCGTTTTTAATCGGAGGGACGCTGTGTTTGATCGGCCAGCTGTTGATCGACCTGACCTCGCTGACGCCCGCGCGTATACTGACGGGCTTTGTGGTAGCGGGGGTGGTGCTGTCGGCGATCGGGCTGTATCAGCCGCTGGTCGACCTCGCCGGAGCGGGCGCGACGGTTCCGCTGTCGGGCTTCGGTCATCTGATGGCTGCGGGCGTACGCGACGCGGTCGATCGGGACGGCGCGATCGGGATCCTCACCGGCGCTCTGACAGCGGCGGCAGGCGGAATCTCGGCGGCGGTGGTGTTCTCGCTCTTTGCGGGACTGCTCAGCAAGCCGAAGGAAAAGTGATTTTTCGCCAAACCTAAAGGCGGAGGGCTGTTGCCCTCCGCCTTTAGTGCTTACTGTATTGAATAATCGAGGTATTCCTCTAGCTGTTCATCGTCTTTCTTTTGCTTTTCCTTCACAATCAGAAAAGCGGTGATAGCGGCAGACAGTGCCGCCACAGCAGAAATGATACAAACGAGCCATTTCCAAGTACTTTTCTTTTCCATGCCAAGCCTCCTAATGGTTTCTATGCTAATAGTATAACGATATGCTAAAATAATAACAGCAAAATCTCCAAATGTCAATATCTGGTGTGTAAGTTTACGAAATGTTTTTAAAAAGACGGCATATCTAGTGGCTCAAAAAGAAAGAAAAACAGAAAAATCCCCGGGGATCGCTCCTCGGGGATCGTGATATTTGTGAATCAGTGATTATGTGGGCAGATGAGCCGCGTCCCACTTAGCGAAGGTGGTGATCTGAGCAAGTACGCGCTGGATCAGGGTAACGTCGATGACGTCAACGGTGCCGTCCAGATCAGCGTCAGCGTTCTTCATGTTCAGGTCAGACTCGGTAATCAGCTCAACGATGAAGCGCTGGATGAGGGTAGCGTCGGGAGCGTCGAGGTCGCCGCTGTTGTCAGCGTCGCCGCGGCTGGGATCGACAGGAGCCTCAGTGGGAGCCTCGGTCGGAGCCTCGGTCGGAGCCTCAGTGGGAGCCTCGGTCGGAGCCTCAGTGGGAGCCTCGGTAGGAGCCTCGGTAGGAGCCTCGGTAGGAGCCTCGGTGGGAGCCTCGGTGGGAGCCTCGGTAGGAGCCTCGGTCGGAGCCTCGGTCGGAGCCTCGGTAGGAGCCTCAGTCGGAGTTGTGCCTACGGGCAGGGTAGAAGTTTCATAGCTCCAGGTAGTAGTTACACTGTTTTCCTCGAAAGCGGACTTGACGAAATCCTTAGTCAGACCTAAAGCGGTGCCGATATCGTCGATCATCTGCTGCTCGGTCTTGGTGGAGTAGAGACGGGCGTTTTCGATACCCTGTTTACCGGTAGCGGTCAGGAATGAGGTAAAGACGGTCTCGCCGGTCTCGCCCGCGGGGAGGCTGGAACCGACAACATTACCGGTAGAGGTGATCTGCAGACGGGGACCGTACTTAGCAGCGTCTAAATCCTCCCAGTAAGCGGGGATCGCCATCTTGGAGCTGTCGACAGGATTCTCGATCGGGTTCTCGGGATCGGCGTAAGCGATATTGCCGAGGCAGGTGGTATCCATCATCAGATCGTAGGTCTGTGTGGAACCGAAGGTAAAGATGATCGCGTACTGCTCACCTTCCTTGAGGTTCATGCCCTTAGCGGCGGGATCGTAGGAGAAGATGCCGGTGAAGTTACCGTCAGCGTCGTTGACAGCGGTACCGTTGAGCTTCTTGGAGCCCCAGGCGATGGTATCGTCCTCACCGTTCTCCAGCGAGTAGACGTAGAAGCCGATCTTGCTCTTTGCGGTAACTTCCCAGCCGGTCTTCTGCGCGTCGAAATAGATCTTGTTAGATTCTTTTTCTATTTCTACAGCGTTGAAGTTGATGGCGGAGATAGCCGCAACGGAAACGACCAACATGACTGCCAGAATAACTGACAAAAGTTTCTTGAACATTTTGAGTATACCTCCTAAAGATTATATTGGTGCGATTACATTATGCCATAAAGTTTAAAAAATTACAACTGCTTTTTATTATTATTTATAAGAAAATTTATAAAAAATTTTCCGAACGGCGATTATTCTTCTGTAATATAGCCGAAATTCGGCGGTTCAATGCGATTATACTACCATTAAAAACATTTTTGTGCTATACTGTAGTAAAGTGAGATAATCATGTTTATCAGCTGATTTTATGCTTTATATATTGATCATTTGGGAGGTATATTATGTCAAATTGTGCGATCGTCGGAATCAACTGGGGCGATGAAGGCAAGGGCCGAATGGTCGACCTGATCAGCTCCGATTATGACGTTGTCATCCGTTATCAGGGCGGCGGCAACGCAGGTCACACCGTGATCAACGAGTACGGTAAATTTGCGCTTCACCTGCTGCCCTCGGGCATCTTCCGCGAGGGAGTCGTGAGCGTTATCGGCAACGGCGTCGCAGTCGATCCCGAGAGCATCATGAAGGAGATCGAGTACGTACGCTCCAAGGGCGTGAAGCTGACGCCCGATAACCTCAAGATCAGCTCCCGCGCGTCGCTCCTCCTGCCGTGGCACAAGGAGCTTGACTGTCTCGAGGAACAGCGCCTTGCCGACAAGAAGTACGGCTCCACCAAGCAGGGTATCGCGCCCTTCTACAGCGATAAGTATCAGAAGAAGACCGTGCTCGCGGGCGAGCTCTTCGACGCAAAGGCGTTCTTCGAGCACCTCGAAGGTATCATGGAGTGGAAGAACCTGACGATCGAGAAGGTCTACGGCGCCGAGCCGACCACCCTCGACCGGCTCAAGGAGTGGTACGACCTCTACTGCATCCCGCTCATGCCCTTCATCGGCGACCTCGACGATTTTTATGATGATTGCGAGAAGAAGGAGAAGAATATCCTGTTCGAAGCGCAGCTCGGCTCGCTGAGAGATATCGACTTCGGCATCCATCCCTACACCACCTCGTCCTCGACCATCGCCGCTTACGCGCCCATCGGCGCGGGCGCTCCGTATATGAAGCTCGACGAGGTCATCGGCGTAGTCAAGGCTTACTCCACCTGCGTGGGCGAGGGGCCGTTCACCTCCGAGTGGTTCGGCGAAGAGGCTGACAAGCTCCGCGAGGCGGGCGGCGAGTACGGCGCCAAGACCGGCAGACCCCGCCGCGTGGGTTCGTTCGACGTCGTCGCGACCCGTTACGGCGTGAAGAAGCAGGGCGCTACCGCCGTCGCGCTGACCAAGCTCGACGTCCTCAGTTATATGGAGCAGATCCCCGTCTGTACCAAATATCTCGTCAAGGGCAGCAAGACCGATAAGTTCCCCTTCCCGAGTCTGCTCGATCAGGCGCAGCCCGTCACCGAGTACCTGCCCGGCTGGGGCTGTGATATCAGCGGTATCAGACGCTTTGAGGATCTGCCGCAGGCAGCGCAGGATTATGTGCTGTATATCGAGAAGGCGGTCGGCTGCTATATCAAGTACGTTTCCGTCGGTCCCGAGAGAGAAAGCATCATCATTCGTTAAGGAGCCAATTATGAGAGGTAATTACGAAAGTCCGTTTTCGGCGCGTTACGCGTCGCAGTATATGAAATCCCTGTTCTCCGCCGAGACCCGTATCGAGACATGGCGCAAGCTGTGGGTCGAGCTGGCTCGCGCCGAGAGTGAGCTGGGTCTGCCCATCACCCCCGAACAGGTCGCCGACCTCGAGGCGCATATCGAGGATATCGACTTCGAATATGCCGCCGAGAAGGAGAAGGAGTTCCGCCACGACGTTATGGCGCATATCCACGCCTACGGTAAGGAGGCTCCCTCCGCCGCCGGTATCATCCACCTCGGCGCGACCTCCTGCTACGTCACCGATAACGCCGATTTGGTGCTCTATCGTGACGCGCTGGTCTACATCCGCCGTGAGCTGCTGAAGGTCATCGCGAACCTGACCGACTTCTGTGAGAAATACAAGGCGATGCCGACCCTCGGCTATACCCACTACCAGCCCGCTCAGCTGGTCACCGTCGGTAAGCGCGCGTCCCTCTGGCTGCAGGACTTCGTGTCCGATCTCGATGAGATCGACTTCGCGCTGAAGAACGTCAAGTTCCTCGGCTGCCGCGGTACGACGGGTTCGGAAGCGAGCTTTGTCGAGCTGTTCGACGGCGACGGAGAGAAGATCAACGCGCTGAACCGGAAGATCGCCTCCGCCTTCGGCTTCGATGAGATCTTCGACGTACAGGGTCAGACCTATCCCCGCAAGGTGGACAGCCGTATCCTCAACACGCTCTCGTCGATCGCGCAGAGCGCCCATAAGCTCGCGACCGATATGCGCCTGCTACAGCACGACCGCCAGCTCTTTGAGCCTTTTGCCAAGACGCAGGTCGGCTCCTCCGCGATGCCCTATAAGCGCAACCCGATGATGTGCGAGCGTATCTGCTCACTGTCACGTTATCTGATGGCTGACGCGCTGAATGCGCCGATGACCGTCTCCGTCCAGTGGATGGAGCGTACTCTCGACGACAGCGCCAACCGCCGCGTGTCGATCCCCGAGGGCTTCCTCTGCGCCGACGCGGTACTGCGTATTTTACAGCGCGTGACTGCGGATATCTACGTCAACACCGACGTCATCAACAAGACCGTCATGACTTATCTGCCCTTTATCGCGACCGAGAACCTCATGATGGAGGGCGTAAAGCGCGGCGGCAACCGCCAGGAGCTGCACGAGATCATCCGCCGCTGCTCCATGCAGGCGATCGCCGCGATGGATAAGGGCGAGCCCTGCAATCTTCTCGCGATGCTTGCCGAGGACGAGGGCTTCCCGCTCAGCGAAGAGGAGATGACCGACGTGCTCAACCCGAGCGCCTACATCGGCCGCTGTCCCGAACAGGTACAGGCGCTGGTCGACAAGACCCGCCCGCTGCTCGACGGCGTAGACCGTGAGAACGCGGAGATCAATATATAGGTAGCCACTGATTAATTCACGCCTGACGGCTGAGCACGCAACTCACTTGCAGCTTTTCCGCCAAACTGCCCAAAAATCCTTATCCATACGAGACAGTATGCACGCGGATTGTTTGGACACTCTGACGAAAAATCTGACTGCGCGATTTACGTACTCGAATTAATCATTGTCTACCTAGTATAAAGTGACCGATGGTCAGTGATCAGTCAAAGCGGCATGATGACAGCAGTCTTATGTTGTTTTCTTCACTGACCATTGATTTTTAAAGGTATGAACTATTTCGTAAAACCGGAGGATAATATGGAAAAAATCTTAGTGCTCGATTTCGGCGGACAGTATAACCAGCTGATCGCGCGTCGTGTGCGTGAGCAGAGCATTTATGCCGAGATCAAACCGTATAACAAGATCACTGTCGATGAGATCGTCGCCGAGGGCTACAAGGGCGTGATCTTCACCGGCGGGCCGAACAGCGTTTATGATCCCGCGTCCCCTCACTTTGACCCCGCTATCCTTGACGCCGGCGTGCCGGTGCTCGGTATCTGCTACGGCTGTCAGCTGATGGCGTACATGGCGGGCGGCATGGTCGAGAGCGCCGAGGACAGCAGCGAGTACGGCAAGATCGACGTCTACGCGCAGAAGAACGTCCTGTTCACCGACGTACCGTCTAAGAGTATCTGCTGGATGAGCCACCGCGACTACATCCCTCACCCGCCCAAGGGCTTTACCACCATCGCGGTCACGGATAAATGCCCCGTCGCCGCGATGTGCGACGAGAGCCGAAAGCTCTACGGCGTGCAGTTCCACCCCGAGGTCACCCATACCGAGTACGGTAAGCATATCCTGCATAATTTCCTCTACGACGTCTGCGGCTGCGCAGGTGACTGGAGGATGGACAACTTCATCGACGATACGGTAAGGGAGCTTCGTGAGAAGATCGGCGACAAGGGCGTTGTGCTCGGACTCTCCGGCGGCGTGGATTCCTCTGTCGCCGCGGCGCTGATCTCCAAGGCGGTCGGCAGGCAGCTGACCTGTGTTTTCGTCGATCAGGGACTCATGCGCAAGAACGAGGGTGACTTTGTGGAAGAGACCTTCACCAAGCTCTTCGATATGAACTTTGTCCGCATCAACTGTCAGGACGAGTTCCTCACTAAGCTCAAGGGCTTGACCGATCCCGAGGACAAGCGTACCGTGATCGGCACCGAATTCTATAATGTTTTCTGGAACAAGATCCGCGAGAGCTACGGAAGCGGCTTCTTCGCGCAGGGGACGATCTATCCCGATCGCATCGAGAGCGGCAAGGGCGACGCTTCCAAGATCAAAACCCACCATAATCAGGTCGGCGTGCCGAAGGATATCCACTTTGAGGATGTGATCGAGCCGCTGAAGGATCTGTTCAAGGATGAGGTGCGAGCCGTCGGCGAGAAGCTCGGACTGCCGCATGACCTTGTATGGCGCCAGCCGTTCCCGGGTCCGGGACTGGGCGTGCGCGTGATCGGCGAGGTCACCGCCGAGCGCGTCCGTATCTTACAGGAGGCTGACGCGATCCTGCGCGATGAGATGGATAAGTGCGGTTACGCAAAGGAGATGAGCCAGTTCTTCGCCGTTCTGCCGGGCGTCAAGACCGTCGGCGTCATGGGCGACAGCCGCACCTACAGCGAGCTGGTCGCGATCCGCGCCGTCACTACCGATGACTTCATGACCGCCGACTGGGCGAAGATCCCCTACGACATCCTCGGCAGGGTATCGAACCGCATCATCAACGAGGTCGATAAGGTCAACCGCGTCGTCTATGATATCACCTCTAAGCCCCCCGGCACGGTGGAGTGGGAGTGAGCAGGCGTTGAAACAACACTGACATAACACGTTATCATAACATATTAAAAGGGGCAATTATGAAGATCCTTATCACAGGCGGAACAACCTTTGTCAGTAAGTATGCGGCAGAATATTTTGTTGCGAAAGGCGACGATGTTACCGTTATCAACCGCGGCAGCAGAGCGCAGGTTGACGGCGTAACGCATATTAACTGCGACAGGACAGCCTTAGGCGACAGGCTCAACGACAAGTACTTTGACCTTATCCTCGACATCACCGCTTATACGGAAGAGCATATTAAAACGCTGCTTAATTCAGGTGTTACCTTTGATGATTACATTTTCATCAGCTCCAGTGCCGTCTATCCCGAAACAAATTCTCAACCGTTTATTGAGGAACAGCCCTGCGGTTATAACTCCGTTTGGGGCGATTACGGGATGAACAAGCTGAAAGCGGAACAATACTTACAAGCAAACGTACCGAACGCCTATATCCTCCGTCCTCCGTATTTCTACGGCGTATATGAAAACCTTTACCGTGAAGCGTTTCCGTTTGATTGTGCTTTGCAGGACAGACCGTTCTATATACCTCAAAACGGAAATATGAAGCTGCAATTCTTCCATGTTGCCGATCTCTGCCGTTTCGTTGAAATCCTGATAGATAAGCACCCAAAAGATCGCATTTTTAATGTGGGAAATAAGGATATTGTAACCATCAAAGAATGGGTTGAGTTATGCTATAAGGCAGTCGGAAAAACTGCCGAGTTTGTCAGCGTGACCAAAGATATTCCGCAGAGAGATTACTTCTGCTTCTATGATTATGAATATGTCCTTGACGTGAGTAAGCAAAATAATCTTATGACTGATACTATTTCATTGGAAAAGGGCTTGAAAGAGGAGTTTGAGTGGTACAAAAACAATCTCGACAGCGTATATAACCGTAAGCCGTATATGGAATATATTGATAACAATTTGGTGAAGAAATGACAGTAAGAGAAATCAGAGATAATGAATTAAGCAATTTGCTTGAATTATATACACATTTGCACGAGCTTGGAATACCTGAGAACAGCGAGCGTTTACATAATACTTGGGCGGCAATTTGCAACGATGAGAATCATCATATCATCGTTTGCGAAGTTGATGGCAAGCTCGTTTCGTCCTGCGTTTGTGTGATTATTCCGAATTTGACAAGAAATGTTCGTCCATACGCTTTTATTGAAAATGTAGTCACGCATACCGATCACAGAGGAAAGGGTTACGCAACCGCCTGCTTGAATTACGCAAAAGATTTGGCAGTAAAAGCTGATTGTTATAAAATGATGTTGCTTACAGGCTCAAAAAGCGAGAGCACGCTTAATTTCTATAAACAAGCAGGTTATAATTGTGCGGATAAAACCGCCTTTATTCAATGGCTGTAGAGCAAAATAATTGTGCAGACAGCATCTGCACAATTACTTCCGATTAGTGCAACAAGCTGTTGCACTAATCAAATGTAAAATTGAAATGAGCAGAATAAAAGGAACAGTATAATGGATATGGAATTATGGGATTTATACGATAAAAACGGCAAACGCACAGGCGAGGTCTGGGAGCGTAGTTACGGAAATTACAGGGATATCCCCGAAGGGCGGTATCACCTTGTAAGTGATATATTAGTGCAGCACCGTGACGGCTCTTTTCTTCTGACAAAACGACACCTTGGAAAGGACTTATATCCCGGCTATTGGGAAGCGAGCGCGGGCGGTTCCGCGCAGCTCGGCGAAGATCCCGAGGCGTGCGCCAAACGCGAGCTGTTTGAAGAAACAGGCATTTTGTGCGATAGCCTTGAGCTTGTAAAAATCACCTTCAGCAACCGAAGTCCCAGTCTTATCTATTCCTATCTTGCGAGGGTAGATTGTGATAAGAATTCTGTTGTCCTTCAGGAAGGCGAAACGACCGAATACAAATGGGTGGATGCCGCGGGACTGATTGAATACGCAGAATCGGAGCTTGCCATCAAAACAAGCGTTGAGCGGTATAAGTCTTTTTACGATAAAGTGAGGGCGCAAATAGGTATAAATATAAACGGTATGGAGCCTTCTCATGTCGACAAATAAACCGAATTGTTATGATACAAATACCTGATTAAGCAGAACAAACTTCGCAGAAAAATAGACCGAAAAACCTGTCTAAAATAGATGACAAGAAATTCGGTCTTGGTTTTTATTAAAGTTGATGATTTAATATCCACTCTGTTAAATCGTTTAGTTTGGCAGTCCCTGATGCGGTATCGAGGATAATCGTATACAATTCTTCTTGCGTATAGTTGAGTTCTATGCCGTTCAGCGCCAGCAAAATCAGCATGACGTGGGCTCCGATTCGTTTGTTGCCGTCCACAAAAGGGTGATTGTTTATCAATCCGAAAGCAAGCCGTGCTGATTTCTGCTGAATTGTTGGAAATAGTTCTTGATTATCAAATCGCTGAAACGGCGCGTTGTATGCGGAATCGAGCAATCCCACGTCACGTAGTCCGTGTGAACCGCCTGTTTCTTCAATGAGCTGCTTATGGAGATCAATAATCTGTTCTTTACTGATAATCATCATTTGGCAAGAACCTCATAAGCTTCTCTGTTTTTGGCAATCAGCCGTTTAGAGATTGCCAGCACATCTTCATTAGAGGCAAGCTGCTCCTCTTCGGCTTTGCTGAACTCAACAATCAAATAGCGCGGAACATTGTTTTTTAAGATGACAGCACAGCCGTTTTCATCAACAAGCCGTGCCACTTTAGAAAAGTTTTGATTGGCTTCCGTGATAGACACAAGAGATTTTGTATTGACATTCATAGGATAGCCTCCTTCAATCATCGAAATAGGAGAAATATCTCCTAAAACCAGTATAAGCAATTATTTTAAAAAAGTCAATAGATTTCCGAAAATTGACATCTGTACCTATTCCGTGGCAGAACCGTACGGATAAAACAGCGTTCATACAGTGGTTGTGAGGAACAAGCATGGTCATAAAACTCATTAACGCAAAACATGAAGATATAGGCATTATCCTGCGAATGCAAAAAGAAGCATTTGCGGAGCTATATAAAAAGTATCAAGACACTGAAACAAGTCCTGCAACAGAAAAATATGAGGATATACTGTTCCGATTCAACCAGCCCGAAACGACATATTACTTCATAACGACAGATAATATAAAGGTCGGAGTTATTCGTATTGTAGACTGTAAAGACGGCACTACACGAAAAAGAATATCTCCGATTTTTATTATGCCGAAATATCGCAATAAAGGCTACGCTCAACAAGCGATCGCAGAAGCGGAGAGGATTCACGGAGAGCAACACTGGAAGCTCGACACTATCTTACAGGAAAGAGGCAACTGCTATCTATACGAAAAGCTCGGTTATCACCAAACAGGCAAAACCGAGCAAATCAATGACAGAATGACGATCGTATTTTACGAGAAAGATTGAATATGAAAACGATAGGGAGTTTTTATAAGACAAAAAATGAATACCGGTTTTAATCAGCCTAATAATTATTATGCTTATTGTATCGTGATATCAATGTTTTATTTGATTCTTTCATCCGTAACGATATGCTCGATCCCCTTGTGGTCTGAGAGAAGGTAATCCTTGAGAAAAGTGGGGTAGATCGTATAATTATCCAGTTCATTAATGGGGATCCAGTGCATCGTCTCCCGGTCGTTGAAGTGCGTCAGGCTGTTGCTGTTCAGTTCCATCGTCCCTCTCGGCTTCATCAGATAGTACAGGGAGATCTCATGACAATGCATCCCCCTGTCGTATGCGCCGTCGCCGTTCCAGAAATTTTCATGGATGACAGCCAGTTTGTCGATCTCATACCGAACTCCCGTTTCTTCCGTTACTTCTCTGATAACAGCGTCCTCAGCTTTTTCGTTGATATGAACGCCGCCGCCTATCGAATAATAATAGTTTTCTTTATCATTTCCTGCGACCAAAGCATAGCCGTTTTCAATAATAATTGCGGCTGCCCTGTATCGGAACCAATTGTTTTCTTTTGTAAATCCGCAGTCATACGCCATACCGATCACCTCTCTGAAACATCGTTTTGAAGCATATACAATTATAGCGAAATCGCGGATGATGTCAACGCTTCTCATTATATGCGTCTTGCGCTGTCGGCGGCGAGGTGCTATACTGCGGATAAGAGGTGATCGCATGAAAAACTCGTTTGAACGGATCTATGACGCGGTGAAGAGGATCCCCCGCGGCAGGGTGGCGACCTACGGACAGATCGCGATGCTCGCGGGCAACCCGCGCTGGAGCCGCGTCGTCGGCTACGCCCTGCACGTCAATCCCGATCCCGCGCATATCCCCTGCTACCGCGTCGTCAACCGTCTCGGCGAGCCGTCCGCAGCCTTTGCTTTCGGCGGGATCAACGAGCAGATATTATTATTGCAGGAGGACGGCGTCGAATTCATCGACGGCAGAGTCGATTTATCCAAATACCTCTGGGACGGAACATAAGAACCACTATATAATTTAACGGCTGACAAACCGTCTGCTTTGTTAGCCGTTATCATTATTCCTCTTGTAAATGTTTCAGTGATATTCCTTCTTGAGTGACCCACTCTGTTAATCCGTTTGCGTTTCGTCCCATCACAATAGAAGCTGCCGTAGATGGAGAGGAAAAAATACAGTCTTTTGAAAAAGTAAAATTTTCATCTGCAGTTTTTATTTTATTGATATTGACGGTAGCACTACATTTTGTTATAATCTAAACATTAATACCATACATGCAGTACGGTGTAATTTTGGGAGGTTATTATGACAGGAAATGTAAGACCCGAAACCATGGAAAGAATCACCACCCCTGAGCTTGCTCAGGCGTTCATCGACGAGCAGGTCAAGGAGCTGCGCGCTCAGATCGGCGACAAGAAGGTGCTCCTCGCGCTCTCCGGCGGTGTAGACAGCTCCGTCGTCGCGGCGCTGCTGATCAAGGCGATCGGCAAGCAACTCGTCTGTGTACACGTTAATCACGGACTTCTCCGTAAGGGCGAACCCGAGCAGGTCGTCGAAGTATTCCGCAACCAGATGGACGCGAACCTCGTCTATGTCGACGCGGTCGACCGCTTCCTCGACAAGCTCGCGAACGTCCCCGAGCCTGAAAAGAAGCGCAAGATCATCGGCGCTGAGTTCATTCGCGTCTTTGAGGAAGAAGCAAGAAAGCTCGACGGCATCGAGTTCCTCGCTCAGGGCACCATCTACCCCGATATCCTCGAGTCTGACGGCGTCAAGGCGCATCATAACGTCGGCGGTCTGCCGGAGGATCTGCAGTTCGAGCTGGTCGAGCCGGTCAAGCTGCTGTTCAAGGATGAGGTCAGAGTCGTCGGTAAGGCGCTGGGTCTGCCCGATAACATGGTATTCCGTCAGCCCTTCCCCGGCCCGGGCTTAGGCGTTCGCTGCCTCGGCGCGATCACCCGCGACCGTCTGGAGGCTGTCCGCGAGTCCGACGCGATCCTGCGCGAGGAGTTCGCGAAGAACGGCCTCGAGGGCAAGGTTTGGCAGTATTTCACCGCGATCCCCGATTTCAAGAGTGTCGGCGTAACAGACGGCAAGCGTACCGAGGGCTTCCCCGTGATCATCCGCGCGGTCAACACCACCGACGCGATGACCGCGACCGTTGAGAACGTTCCCTTCGAGCTGCTGCAGCATATCACAAGCCGCATCACAGCCGAGGTAGAGAATGTCAACCGCGTTCTCTACGATCTCACTCCCAAGCCCTGCGCCACCATTGAGTGGGAGTGATATGTAAATCGCTGAAAGCCCAGTATTTATGCGGGTTTACGAGCCATTTACATTGCTTTTGATAACAATTTGATAACAGTCGCTATTACCACAATTATTCTGGTTATCAGGTGGTTGCGGAGTAAAGGAATAATCGTTCTTTTGTTTGTGACTGTAAAAATCCATATGATGAAGCCCTTAGCTGTATGCAAATGCAGCTAAGGGCTTTTGTTATGATTTCAAAAAACAAATCAGAATTTTT